>CAJPTT010000029.1 GCA_905373565.1 uncultured Treponema sp.
CATGAAAGTTGCTTATGATATAATAACATGGAAAGAAAACAACTTAATCACTTTGACTCTTCCGGTAAAGCCGTGATGGTTGATGTCGCGGGAAAGGATGAGACAAAAAGAATAGCGGTTACGCACGGCTTTATCAGCATGAGCGCGGAGGCTTTTCTTGCGGTGCGCGAAGGCAGCGTCAAAAAAGGCGATGTGCTGGGAATTGCGCGGGTTGCCGGAATTATGGCGGTAAAAAAGACGCCGGAGCTTATCCCCCTCTGCCATACGCTGCAGGTTACGAGCGCCGGTATTGACTTTCCGTGAAATGAATCATTTTCCGATTGTTATATTTTGCCGCTTATGTTAAAATATAATGAGCTATGAGAAAATCTTTTCATACGTTTTAATTTCGAGAAGATTTAGAGATATTTTTTTAATGAAATACCAAGGTGTTATAATGACTAAAATTTTTCACGGTTTATTGCAGAGAAGTTTGTTCGTGCTGTTTACGTTATCTGCCGTTTTGTGTATGGGCTGTATGAATGCTAAAAAAGCCGATGTCGCTGCGGAAATTGAATTTTGGACATTTCCCAATTTCACCTCCGATACCGGTGTCGAAGGCGATTTTGAAAAGAGTTTAATCGCTGCGTTTGAAAAAGAAAACCCTTCTATTAAAGTTCGTTTTACATTGCTCAACTTTACCGATGGAGCGGAAAAAATTGAGAAAGCCATAACAGACGGCAAGGCTCCCGATATTATTTATGATGCACCCGGCCGAATTATCGGATGGGCGGGGAAGGGCTTGCTTGAACCGCTGGATGATGTGCTTGCAACGGAAAAGCCGTATATTACTACCGAGCTTTTAACCGTTTCCGCCGGTAAGGATAGACGCACCTATATGTATCCGATGCATGAAGGCGCTTTTTCGATGGCGTTCAATAAAGAAATGCTCGAAGACCTTGGACTTATCAATTTATTGCCGTATAAGCGGAGAGACCGCCGGTGGACGGTTGAAGAGTATGAAAGGCTTTTAACTGCGCTTAAAGAGAAGCTCCCTGCAGGAACCGTTCCGGGTGTTTTCTATTATAAAAATATGGGCGGCGACCAAGGTACCAGAGCTTTTTTGGTCAACCTTTATGGAAATGCAAATCTTTTGAACGGAGATTATTCCAGTTATATCTATAATTCCGCGCAAGCGGTAAGGAATGTGGACTGGACGGTGCAGGCGATGAAACGGGGACTTTTGCTCGACGGAAAGGATCTTACTTCTAACGATGCTATTTCGATGTTCGTTTCCGCTAAGGCAGTTCACACTATCTTGTATTCGCCACAGCTCAATAAAATGAATGACGGTAAACGGCGATATAAAGGAAAAGATTTTACGCCGATCTATATGCCGTTCCCCAATGATGCCGACGCTCCGCTCCTTGAATAAAAGCTGCAAAAAAATTTCTTCATTTTGCCGCTACCGACGAAGTGTGGGCGCCTAAGCTTATAAATGCAACCGGCGGTTTTCCTGCAAGTTCTAAGATTCAAATAGAAACGGAAGATGCCGAAATGTTATATAATTCGGTACTCCAGCGTTTTTTCGGACAGTATTACAATAACATTACCGGTTTCGGTCAGATGCGCGGATACTGGAATACGCTTTTAAAAGAAGCAGCATCGGGGAACGATATTCAGGCAGCACTGAATCGCTTTGTGCAGAATTCCAACGCTGCGTTGAAAGAATAAGGTATCTTTTAAAAACTACGGGAGAATATGATGACACACACAGTTTCACATAAACAAAAAGAGACGAGTTTTTTTTCCATTAGAAATAAGATGATTACATCCTTTGCCGTATTTGCCGTTTCTATTTTAACAATTATTTATATTGTTGCGATATACTTTGCTTCCGTTTCGCTTTTGAATAATACCGAATATTTCTTAAAAGAACTCGTAAAAAGTTCATCAAAAGTTTTAGACGAACGCTCTCAGGCCTTATTCGGAAAGTTGGAAGCGTTTTCAAACTTGCCGCTCATTCAAGATGACACCGTATCGTATCAAGAAAAAATAGAATTATTTAAAAATGAGATACAAATGCAAAAACAGCGCGGCTGGCTCAGCTTCGGTATCAGTGGACTTGACGGTATGTTGTACCGAACGGATAACACGGTTGAAAAAGTTGCAAGCGCCGATTGGTTTCAATCGGCACGTAAAGGAAAGTATATTATTACGGAACCTGCACAGTCATCGACCGATCGGAGATATATTTTCATTGTGGCGATTCCTATGAAGGATTTACAAGGGAAAATCACCGGTGTTATCAATGCAACGATTTTAGGTGATGCACTCTCGAATTTAATAAGCGATATTATTGTCGGCGAAACGGGTACTGCGTATTTGGTGAGTGCTTCCGGCACTGTTTTAGGCAACCGGCGCCCCGAAATTCTTTACAAAAGTATTTACAGTGAAATAATCGGAAGTGATACAAATGCATATGCGCAATTCCTTAAACAATCGCTTGCTTCACATAAGTCTTCGGTTAACGTATCCGAAATAAAAGGCGTCAAGTATATATCTGCCGTCGCTTCGATGCGGTATGCGGATTGGACACTCCTCTTAACGGCTCCCGTCTCGGAGTTTATGGCAGAGAATGTGACAAACATTATTAAAACATTTGTCATCATCGCGTTATGCCAATTGATTATCGCCATCTCGTTAGGTGTTCTTATTGCGCGTAATATTACCCGTCCGATCAATCACGTTATAGACGCACTGAAAAATATTGCGCAGGGAGAGGGAGACCTTACGATTGAGCTCCCTGCAAGCGGTAAGGACGAAACGAGCGTATTGTCATCGTATTTTAATCAGACGATTTTAAAACTGAAAAATTCAATCCAAAAAGTCGGGGCGGATTCCCGCGAAATGGAATCGGTCGGTTCCGATCTCGAAAGCAATATGATGTCGGTCAGCGAAGTGGTCTCAAATATTACCGCCGGTATTGAAGATCTTAAAAAGCGGTTTGTGGAACAGGAAGAAAGCGTATCCGGTACGGCTGCCGCTATCGAGCATATCATCAAAACGCTGAGGGGGTTGGATGAAAGTATCGGACAGCAAGCAGCTATGATTACCGAATCCTCTACCTCTTTTGATAAGATGACGCACAGTATCGATACCGTAGGGGAAAACGTTGTAGAAACCCGTGAGGCTATCCGTAATCTTTCTGCGGCTACCAATGACGGCAGGGAAACACTCGCTAAAGCAAATGAGGTATCACAGCGGATATCGGACGCATCGGGTGATTTGATTGAAGCAGGCGCCGTAATAGAAAATATTGCAAGTCAAACGAACCTGCTTGCAATGAACGCCGCTATCGAAGCGGCACATGCGGGAGAAGCGGGAAAAGGCTTCGCCGTCGTCGCCGACGAAATAAGGAAACTTGCCGAAGAATCGAGCGCTCAGGGTAAAAAGATTTCCATAACACTTAAAAATCTCTCCGCCGAGATCAAAGCGCTTGCGGATTCCGCATCGGGTGCCGTTGAAAAGTTTAATATCATTTCGGGATACTCAAAAGGTTTGAGCGGCTCCATCGAAGGAGTGGTTCAAGCGATGGATGAGCAGGAAGAAAACGGAAAAATCATCTGGGGTATTATCAACGATGTTACCGGCATAACAAATGAGGTAAAAAGCGGTTCCGGCGATATGCTTGCCGACGGTGAGAAGGTTGTTTCGGCGACAAAGCGGCTGGATGATTTAACACGTATTTTGCGGGAAAATATCGAGAATATCGCTTCTCAGACGGAGCTGATCAATGAAGCTGCGCAAGAGTCTCTTGAAATTGCCGTAAAAAATAAGCAAAGTATAGACGGTCTCGTCTTGGAAGTAGGCAAGTTTAAAACCGAGAAATAGGCACCGATCAAATTTGCGATGTTTTATCTTTAATAATCCAACATTATTTTAAGCTGACCGTTTTCGTAAATATGGTTTGACAGCGTGCGTCTTGCCATATTATCCGGCAAATGAAATCTCCTCGTTTCGTTTTCGATCGATACGATTATGTCGGCATCCTCTTTTAAAATTGAAATATCCTGTTGATTAATAAACGGAAGATTCATAACGAGTATCAATGTTCCATGAGCTTCTTCTATATGAAAAGAAGGTTCGCTGCAAAACAATTCCATCGGATCGGTTTCTCCATACAACGCTTCTGCAGCCTTGTCCAAAAGTTTTTTACTGCGTATTTCTTCGTCCCACAATTCCAATGTAAAAAATTTTTGATTTATAAAGCTTTCCCGTGCAATGCGTATATGCTCTTCCTGCAGCGTTTTCCAATTTTCAAAATAACCGTCGAGCGCTTGTTCGGGATATATTTTGTTTATAAAAATTGCATCAACACCGAAATCATAGAGTTGAAACCATGTATAAGCGCGGCGGGCTTCCTCCAATACGATACGTTCAGGGGTAATAACAATTCTTATACCGGTAACAGTACGATCGTGAAGGATGTTTTGTAGCTGAGCAAGCCTTTTAATTAAAGCGGCAAACTCTTCAAAAACGATGTCTTTCGGTTTCGGTACGGAGGTCTTTTTTGAAATTAATGATCCAATTGCAGTATTGACCGTGCGTATCATCGGGATAACCTTATCGGCAAAGACGGTTAATTTTTCGGCATAACGCAGTAAAGACAATGTTTCTCCGGTCGGAGCGCAATCCACAATAATCACATCATGCTTATTATCTTGATAGGCATCGAGGATACGCAATAAAGAAAACAGCTCGTCAAAGCCCGGAAACAGCAATGCTTCGTCAGCCTCTATTCCGCCGTTCGCTTTTTCCGTAATGATTTGTTTTAAATAATCGTGCACATTTTTCCATGCTTTTTTGCTTTCATAGACGGTATCGATCTCCAACGCATCGATATTCTTAAATATGCGTACCGGTTCCCCGCTTAATTTTTCTCCAAAAGAATCGCCGAGGCTGTGCGCTTGATCCGTACTTATGATAAGAACCTTCTTCCCGTTATCTGCGAGCCGGCACGCAGTCGCCGCCGCTATACTGGTTTTTCCGACTCCTCCCTTTCCGGTGTAAATAATAATTCTCACAGGTTATGCCTCTTTGTTTTCGGAAAGCCGAAAATAAATCCGAACGGTTCTATCGTTTACGTCCGTTTGAACGATTTTGCTTCCGCGCAGCGTATTAGGTAAGGGAATACAGCGGTTAAAATTATTCACTTTGATACTGATATCCGCCGTATGACAAAACACTTCCGTTTCGCCTCGGCAGTTGTTCGGCAGCGTAATGGTAAGGATATATCCCTCCTCCCATTTTTCATACGATTCGCTTTCGGTGTGCGCTCTAACCGCGAATAAGTCAGGGATATTCAAAACTTCTTCGCTCAATTTTTGAATTGCTTGAAAACCTCTTATTTCATCGGGATACCACGGAACATATATGATGGGTATATCGGTGAATACGCTTTCCATATCACGTATATATCGGCTGCGGTGCTCTTTGATTTTTTGCATAAACGGATTTTTTATATCTTCCGGTACCATACGGTTGATAAAGACGGTATCAACTTGGTATCCGTATAAATTCATATACATAAAATTACGCTTCGTTTCTTCCACAATCATTTTTTCTGGCATACATACTAATCTGACGGTACTGATATCTTTGTCTTTAAGAAGATTTTGAAGCTCGATCAGTTTTGCATGTAATACTTCTATTTTGTCGAGGGTTTTACGGCTAGGAAGTGTAACATGATATTTTACCCTTGAAACGGGAGATAATACACGGAGCATGGTTTTACCGACCGGGAAAAATTTTTCCATGTACCAAGAAAGCAATTCGGGGAGTTTAAGCAGGGATAATGTTTCTCCCGTTGGGGCGCAATCGACAATAATACGGTCATAGGTGTTATCATCATAGAGTTGTTTGATTTTAAGTAGTGAAAATAAATTTTCAAATCCGGGAATGATGAAATGGCTGCCTATCGCATCAAGGTTTTTTTTTGTTCCCCCGATAAGATCAAATACGGATTTCTGTGCTTCGGGAAAATCCTCACGCATAAGCGCGTACGGGTCCAATTCTACTGCCCACAGGTTTTCTTCGATTTTCGTTATATCTTTACCCACCGGCGCTCTAAAAATATCGCCGATGTTATGCGCCATGTCTACGCTGACTAATATAGTTTTTTTTCCCGTACGCGCCGACCGCAGTGCATGAGCCGCTGCAATACTTGTTTTACCGACTCCTCCTTTTCCGGTAAATACTATTATTCTTCCCATATCAACCTTACTTTATCGGCAACAAACGATATACGGGCGGTTCCTCAAATGATACCGATTAAAGGTGATGCAAACGCATTTTTCGGAACCGCCGGAAATCTACCCCCGTCTGTAGGAAACGCCGATCCCGCCTGAAGGATGATTCCATTGCTTGACGATCTTGCCCAAAGAGAGGACTCTGCATGTGCCGCATTCCAAACATCCTAAATGGCTGAAGGCAAGTTTGTTGTCAATGTACTTATAGCATTCCGCAGGACAGGCAAGCAATAATTTTTTAATCTCCTTTTCATCCGTATATTCAAGATCAACATCGATATGAGAATATTCCTCATCCGTATGAAATACATTAAGCGCAAGTTTATCTTCAATCGTCATTTTTTTCATAGCTAAAAGGCCTCCAATACCGATGTGATTGTATTCACGATTTCCGTCGCGCTCGTCTGCTGTGCAATATTGTCAAGCGCATACATAATAAGATTTTGTTCCTGTTTGCCGTTGACGGTGAATGCCTTAGCCGCAATATCGGTCGCCAGAGAAGGAATAAGCTCGAATATCTCTCTGCGTCCAAGCAATGCAGGAAATCCTTGATATTGTTTTAAATCTCGCATGATAAAACTGTTATCCAATGCTTTTTGGTAGTATGCAAGTGATTTTGCGCTGTAGTCTCCTTGTTCATGCGCCTTGATAATCGTTTCGGCTGCGAGACGTCCTGATTCTATTGCAAAATCCATACCGCGGACGGTAAACCCGAGATTGATACAGAACCCTGCGGCATCTCCTACCATAATAACGCCGTCTCTGTATAATTCCGGCACCATGCGCAGTCCTTCTTCCGGCACTAAGTGAGCCGAATATTCAATAGTTTGCCCGCCTTCTATATATGGAGCGATAGACGGATGTTCTTTAAAGCGTTCGAGTAATTGATTAACCGATAAACCGCTATGCTCTATATCGCTTAATGTCGCTACGATACCGACCGAAACCGAATCTTTATTTGTATAGAGCAAGCCTCCGCCGAATCCTCCCGCTGTGGGGTCTCCTGCGGAAAGCCACGCAACGCCTTCATTGCCCCGCACCCCGAATCTTTGATTGATAACATCTTCACCCAGTTTGATAATTTCTTTTGCACCGACTGCGACCTGATGAGGTTCGAGTTCCTTTTTCATACCGATGCTTTGCCCGAGGAGCGAGTTTACGCCGTCTGCAAGGATAACAACATCCGCATATAGCTTTTCCTCGGTGGCTTCAACACCGATAACTTTTCCGTCCTCAACAATCAGCTTTTCGACAAGCGCTTCGGGAATAATTGAAACCCCTTCTTCTTCCGCTTTTGAAGCCAACCACTGATCAAACGGCGCACGAAGTACGGTGTACGAACCGGTATCGGGTTCACTGCTTAATTTCTTGGAGCCAAACCCAATATCAACGGAACCGTCGCTGCTCATCAAAGAAATTTTTTCTTTTGTAACCTTTCTTTCAATGGGAGCCTCTTGCGCAAAATTCGGAATAATTTTTTCAAGACTATGACCGTATAACCGTCCTCCGGTCATATTTTTTGCTCCGCAAAAATTTCCGCGTTCGATGATAAGCACTTCCAGATTTGCCCGCGCCAACACAAGACCTGCCGAACAGCCGGCTAATCCTCCTCCGACGATTATGACATCAAATTTATCATCGCTCATACTCTTTCCTCCTTGTGTGAAATGTACGTTTGTGCCTTTATTAAGACACAAATTTTATACTCTATACTCTATATAAGGCATCTTTAAAAAATTCCGGTGAATTTTTCAGATATCCCCTTATATGCACATAAATCCGAGAAAAACCTCTAAACGCTAAGGTCTTTAGCAGTTTTCTCCGGTTTTTTCCCTTGAACCAATATACATGCCCCGAACATTCTGCTCGTTTGGGTAATATGCGTCAGCCCCAAACGCTCGTATAACGCAATCAATTCTTTTTTACGGAGGAATTCTTGCGTAGACGTATAGAGCCATCTATACTCTTGACGATATTTTTTCCCTCCGCCTACAAACGGCATGATATACTTAAAATACAACGTATAAAAACCGCGTACGTATATGGTGTCCGGTATAAAGGAATCCAGACAATATATGCTTCCTCCGGCGGCTGCAACTCTTTTCATTTCGCTCAGCACCTGTTGATAATCCGGCGTATTGCGCAAACCGAAGGAAATGCAAACAGATGCAAAGGTATTGTCGGGAAACGGCAAGTGCATTGCATTCGCTTCCTTCCATACGATATGTTTCATACCGCTGCTCTTCCGCTGTGCTTCGGCCAGCATAGCAGGAGAAAAATCTATTCCGGTACTCCATATATCCGGCCGTTTTTGCGCCGTCAAAAGGGGAATGTCACCGGTACCGCAGCACACATCAAGCAAATTCGTATGAAGCGGCGCCGTTTCGGAAATTGCATTCACCAGCAGCGCTTTCCACGATTTTTGCAGCCCCAAACTGATTCGTTCATTTGCGCGGTCATAATTCCCCGATATGGTTTCAAAAACCCGATATACGTGCTGCGACTTTAATACGCTATCCATACGACCCCTTGCGTGAACACTCAAGAGGGCATCTTCAAAAAACCGTGTTTTTTGAAGTCCTCATTACAGTCGAAAGCTCGTTTCATCAGCGTTTTCCCAATACGAGGCTGACGGCCGCCGCCGCTATATATCCGCCGTTTCCGTATATGTTTGCCGATACAATGCCTTTCATACATCGTACGCGCTTTTCAGGGCGTAAGTCCGATTTGAGAAGACCGATAAAGGCTCTCCAGCCGACAGCAATACAAATAGGAGCGATTATACCGTTGGCAATGCCGAATGTAGCGACAGGCAATACGCACAACAGCGTGATCCACACGATTACCGATATGCGGTATAAGATAACCGTCTTTTTTCTTCCGATGCATACGGGCAGTGTGTGTCTTCCTGCGTGTATGTCTTTTTCAATATCGCATCCGTTATTGCTCATCATAATAAGCGCAATACCGATGATGAGCGGAAGGCTATACACAAGTACGGTAGGGTGCAGCCTATTGTCTGCCGCCGCCGCTATACCGAGCGGTATCAGGCCTCCCATAACAAAGCCCGAAACAAACTCGCCTACCGGACGGTAGGATAACGGAAGCCGTCCGCCGGAATACAGCAACACAACTACGCCCCCGACTGCACCGATACACAGCGGAACAAATCCCGTTTTGATACAGCTGAAAATTCCTAAGGCCGCTCCCGCCGCAAGGTATAAAAGGCCGAGATACAGCGCATGAACGGGCTTTATGTCGTTGTATAACAGCACGGCGTCGCTTTTTTCTACATTGTCTTGCGTGCTGTCGGTACCTTTCACATAGTCTGCATAGTCATTCAGCGTATTTACCGCCGCTTGCATCAGTATACATGCAAGGATAAGCATTCCTCCCGTAGTGATATGCAAACCGTATCCGCTTATTCTGCTGAAAAGAACACCGAACAACGCAGGATAAACTGAGGCAACCCATGTATGAGGTGCGGCCAGCTGTATAGCCGTACGCACCGTTAGACCTTTGTACGGGATCATCTTCCTGCCTCTAAAAGCCCGAGGATTTTTTTCATCAGTTTCGCTGTCAAGCCGTTATCCTCAATTGTGTCCAAAAGCTCTTCGTTCTTTTGCGCAAGCGTTCTGATTTCACCGCAGGTACCGTCAATGCCTCCTAAGTGTATAACCGTTTTTTCCATATCGGCGATCTCTTCGGTTGAAAGACGCCGCTTTTTGTTTTCACGCATAACCGGCCGCAACAGCTGGTGGGCGTCGGGATGCTCCAGCGCTTTAAGCAGCGGCATCGTATAAATCCCGCTCAAAAAATCCCGATGCATCTCTTTATCGAACGCCTTTCCGTCGGCGGTAAAGTCCAGTAGATCATCCCGCAGCTGAAACATAATCCCTAGGTTCTCCCCGAACCGTTCAAGTTTGTATACCGCTTCATTGCAACATCCCGCTTCCCGCGCTCCTATGCGGCAGGCAACCTGAAACAATGCCGCCGTTTTTCCTTTGACGTTGTGTAGGTATTCTTCTATTGTAACCTCCTCTTTATAGCGGCAAGCATCTTGTCCTATTTCTCCTGCGCACATCCGCTCTATCGCTTTTGAAAGCGCTGCTCCCGATTCATTGAGCTGTTCCACCGCTTGATAGTGATACACCTTCGCTATCAGTAAATCGCCCGCATAGACGGCCGCATTTCTGCCGTACTTACTGTGTATCGCAGGTTTTCCGCGCCGATAGGGGGCATCATCAACAATATCGTCGTGTATCAATGAAGCAAGATGTGTAAGCTCAATCAGAGCCGCCAATGCGCACAGTCTTTCCTTTTTTGCCTCCCATAAAGGGCCTAAGGTTCCGCAGAGCAGAAGCAGCTTTGACCTGATCATCTTCCCTGATGAAGAAACCGCATCGTTAATGATGCTGCCCGTTTCGGTATTCGCTAGCGAATTTCCTACAATCAGGCGCATATATCGTCTTACGCAATTTTCAGGTTCCTTCATAAAGCTTTCCAGCTCAGGAATGCCAAAATGCTGCGCCGCTTCGCTCCTTGTCTCTTTCAACCTTAAACCAGACCTCTTTTCTCCGCAATAAGTTCAGCCGTATGCTTAACTTGTATGTTCTCTCCTCTTGCGTCAAGTCCGCCTCTGATCTGCATCATACAGCCGGGACAGTCGACGGCGACAATTCCCGCTCCCGAAGCCTTTATATTCTTAATCTTGTTTTCAAGGATGGGAGCCGAAATTTCAGGATAGAGCATACAGTAGGAACCGCCGAAACCGCAGCAGTTATCATGTTCTTCCATCTCTACGAACTCAACACCCTTTGTATGTTTTAAAAGCTCACGCTGTTCTTCCGTTACGCCGAGGCTCCGCTTAAGATGGCACGAATCGTGGTAGGTAACTTTAAGCGGTTTATCGTCGCCTTGATCGGAAACACCGCCGAGATCGTGAAAGAGCTTACAGAAGTCGAAAGCCTTGCCGGCCAGTTCCTCAGCCCGTTTACGCATGGGAGTTCCTTCCTCAAAGAAGGTCGGATATAAATGCAGCTGATGCGTACATGACGGACAGGCCGAAACGATATAGTCGTACTTTTCCGCTTCCATTCCTTCAATATTGATAATCGCCTCTTTTGTTGCGTTTGCCACATCGCCCATACTTGTCGCAGGACAGCCGCAGCACGCCTGTCCGAGCGGCATTTCCACCTTATAACCGATGGAGTTCATATCGGCGATAACAGCGCGGGCAAGATCAACATAAATGAAATCCAACAAGCAGCCTGCAAATAATGCAATCGTTCCTTTCGGATTTTTCACATCCTGTTTAATTGTCGGGAATATGTCTCTAAACGGTACCGGCGCAATAGCAGGGAAGCTCCTTCCTTCGGTAAGTCCCGATAAGAACATGGGCAAGTGCCGAATCATCGGCTGTCCCTTTGTAAACGGAGCCTGCGCTACGGAAGCAATTCTCAGCAGTGAATGGAAGAGCTTGCGGTCGGATACCGCATCCAATGCAAACTTCTTTATCGCATCGGGGCGTTCGGCCATACTCATCTCTCTCAGCTTCATAATCATTTCTGAGATATTAAGACCGCCTCCGCAGACTTCATCGCATCTTCCGCACTGCAAACAAATATTTTGAATTTGCGAAGCCCGCTCCTCGGATACCAAGAAATGCGTAAGCAGGGTTCCTATACCGCCCGTATATACGTTCGAACCGTAGACATGACCGCCTACCAGCGCAAAAGCGGGACATACGTCAAGACAGGCGCCGCACCGTATACAATCGAACATTTGGCGGAAGTCCTGATTGGCAAGAATTTCTCTTCGACCGGGAGTGTCCAAGATAACACAGTAAAAATCCTTTTTTCTCTTTTCATCCGTTTCCTTATTAACGGTAACTTCGCAGGCGCCGGTATACATTGAAATGTATGAGGTAATTCTTTGCGCGGTTCCGTTT
>CAJPTT010000030.1 GCA_905373565.1 uncultured Treponema sp.
GTTTTGCTCAATATTTGGAAGATAAACGACTCGAAAAAGCTCAAACGCTGATTGCGGAAGACACGAAAGCATCGCTTACCGTTTTAGCGGAACGCTGCGGTTATGCAAACATCCAAACATTCCGCCGTGCATTTAAAAAGCGGTACGGACTTACGCCTTCGGAATTTAAACGCCAAGTATTTACAGAAAAATCCGGATTATAAGGCATCGTTTTACCAGCCTTTCCTGCCGACGCCTTTGAAAAGATCATTTCCGTAAGCCTATTTTCAAAAGGACGAGGGGTTGTATTTCTCATGATATACCCGCTCATACAAAAACCGTTTATCTTCTTCAAAAAGATTTTCAAACACAAAACCGAGAACAGCACAGTTGCTTTTGGGGATAAAATGAGAAAACAAGCTGCGGCCATTACTGTGGATGACACGATGAGGAAAGTGCAGAACGAACCGAAGTGCTTGCCGTTTCCCGATCGAAACGGCATAACGGTCTCTGCAACCGCAGATGAGTATTTTACTGTCGATAAACAACATATACAGTTCGCCGGATGTGGAGGGATTAAACATCATAAATGTTTGCCGTTCGAACTCGTGCAGCCTGTATAAAAAAAGCGGAAAAATATTCTGCGCTAATGTCTTTTCTTCGGCTGTAAATTGTGCGGCAGTTCGATAGGCTGACGGCAAAAAATCGGTAAAAGCAGGGAGATACAGATCCGTATGGATAATCGAATCGAGCGGAAAATATTCGTGCTCGTGCGCGGTAATCGGAGCATTATCCGGTATATGAATTTCCGTAAAAATATTACTTTTAGGCTGCTCGTCGGGATCATACTTATATGCATTGTCGGGTAACGTTAAAAAACAACCAGCATTATCTGCATGAATAGCCGTATAAAAAACGATACTTCGTTTCTTGTGATCAAAAAAAACGGCTGTTTTTTTTCCGATAAATTCGGGAAGCCACTGAAAATAAAGTCTACTGTTCTTTATCGTATAGGCGCCGGACGGCAACATATAAAAGAGCGCTCCCGATTGCAAAAGAAGCGGGGGGAATTCCTGTAAAAAGGTTTCAAAAACATAGTCATATTCAATTCTCGAGAGCGGAATCCGCATATTCTGCCCCCTTAAAATCGATATAAGAAATTTTCCATGCAGTGTCTTCTTTTAATGCACCGATTTCCAGCATAATAAAAAGCGGTTGTTCGTCGTCAGCAAAAAGATTCGGAACATCGGCGATATTCTCCGGCTGTTCTTCGATACCTTCTTTGCCGACTTCGATACCTTCGGTATTTTCGCTAGGAAGAACCGTTTGCTCAGACTCTTCATTTTGTGCAATCGTATCTTGCTGCACAGTCGTATTCTGCTGTACAACCACATCCTGTTGCGCAATCGCATTCTGTTGTATAGATGTACCTTGGTTTATCGCCGTATCTTGTCCTATCATAGCAGTATCTTGATTTTCATTGACAGTCTCTGCAGTTGCCGGTTTTACAGCCAACCGTAAAAGTATTATTGCACTGCCGTCTTGTTTAAATGACGGGCGTCCGTAAAACACATGAGAAAAATGAGGAAAATGTTCAAACATAAAATGCCCGAGATAAGGTAAAAATGCTTTTTGTGTGGTAAACAAAGCGCTGTCAATTGATTTTGCAACAATCGCAGCTGTAATAGTATCACAAAAAGTCAATAAATCTTCGGAGATATTTTGATAATCCAATACGCCGAGCTGCGGCAATGAAGGAAGAATATCTCCGTCAGCAATAGTGTCTGCATACGGAACAGGTTTACCGTTCTCAATAGCGTACGGTTCCGGAATCGCCGGAATAGCTAAATCATTCAATTCTTCCCATTGAATAGAGTCAAAATATGTTTTATTTTGCTCCCGCAGAGATTCCGAACAGAGCGGTAACAGCACTACTATGAAAAAAGCTGTGCACCATTTTTTTTGCACTATCCTATCTCTCCCATATCTTCTAATGATAATCCGTAGCACTCCCCTTCCCTATCGGAATTATAGGGTTCAATATGGATCACAATATCATAGACATTCCCAAGCGCCTGTCGAATCACGAGCGAAGTTTTTTCGGCAATATTATGTGCTTCACTTACCGGCATCGATCCGTCTACCTCAATATCCAAATCGATGTCCCAAAGGTTAGCCATTTTTCGTATACGCGCCCGATGAGGATTTTTAACTTCCGGAATGGTGGCTACGGCGCTGAAAAGCCGTTCATAAAGCTGCTTATTGGTATTTCCGTCCATTAATTCAACATTGAGTTCGATAAAAAGTGTAACAGCCGATTTGATAATGAGACATGAAACAATCAATGCAATAAGAGGATCGAAGTACGGCGCATGGAATAACAGAGAAATGATAAAACCGATAAGTACCGATGATGAAATGACGATGTCGTTTACCATATTGCGTGCATTGGCAAGTATCATCAAACTTTGCGCTTTTTTACCGAGGAAATACTGATTAAGCGCAAGCAAGAGTTTTCCCGCAATAGATATCGCCGTTACGATTATCGCAATGCGCTGCGGCATCGGAAGCAGCGCCCCTTTATATACCTGTATCAATTTGTTAATTGAAGCGATAAAGAGCTGAATGCCTGCAAACATAATGATAAATGCCAATACCATAGAAGCGATGGTTTCGGCACGCTGCCGTCCCCACGGATAGCGGGAATCCGACGGTTTATTGATGACAAAACTGACGAGCACAGCCATCACGGCGATGCCGACATCAGTAGTCGTATCGATACCGTCTCCCAACACGGCAAGACTGCCTGTTATAAGCCCGACGGTAAGTTTTAGTATGCAGAGAAGCAAATTACCGCCGAGCGCGATAAAAGATGCCGTGCGCATAATCTCGGTGCGTGTATTCTGTGTAAGCGTATTTTTATCGGTAGGCTGCATTTAGGCGTAAAACTCTTTAATGATGTCGGTATCGCTGCACAAATCAATATGGTTCATATATTCAAGTGTATCTTATAATACCTTCCGATGCAAGACATTTCTAGCATAGGAACTCTTGAAAACATTGCAAACGGCAGCTGTCCTGCAACCTCATATTACTTTTAAAAAACTCAATATAAAGACAATACCGAAAATAGTAATACACGATATAACGGTTGAGAAAATAACAACTTGAGCGGCAAGTTCGCGATCGCAGCCAAGCTGTTCGGCCATAACTGCCGAAATAACGGCTGTAGGAGAACCATATAGAGCGACTAACGCTACAATCTCATCGGAGTCGAATCCGAGATAAATAGCAAGCGTAAGAAAAATCAACGGCATACCGATGAGTTTTCCTGAGACGGTAATCAATAGATTTCTAACATTCGCCGAAACTTTTGCAAAATCAAGCATCGCACCGAGTACGATAATTGGGAAAACACTGCCCGTCTTTGCGATATCCGTCAACGATTTATCCAAGAAAAGAGGCACAGGAAAATGCAACAAAGATACAATAATTCCTAAAACAGAGGCAATTATCATGTGATTTTTTAACACATCTATTATTAACCGCTTTTTATTTACGATGTAACCGCCGTAAATTGAAAGCAGAACAACGGCAGCAGCATTAAAGACCGGAATAATAACCATAATAAGCATCGATGCCAATACCGAACTGTTTTCTCCTGCAATATAAGAAGAAAGTGGAATTCCGAGCATCACAAAATTACTTCTAAATGTCCCTTGTATAATAACGCCTTGTTTTTTTCTATCTTTTTCAAAAAAAGGCACAATGATAACAAGTAGAAAAATAGCTGCGAGGATAGTCCCAGCAGCATATAAAACAAAACGTAAATCAAAAATCTCGTTTAAATTTATTCTTCTGATATTGTTAAAGGTTACAATAGGTAATAGCAAATCAAAGCATAATTTATTAAGCTGTGCAATCGTCGTTTTGCTAAGGTAGCCTTGCTGTCTTAAAAAATAACCGAAACCTACTAAGAGAACAACCGGCATTACAGCATTAAATGCTACCAAGAAGCTGCCCATGTTAAACCTTAAATTTTCCGATCTCGTTCGTAACGCTTGCGGCGTTTTTCTCGTTGTTAAGGGCGATAGCATTCACTTCCTGCATTGATTTATTAACGTCCGCTATTCCGGCCGTCATCTCTGCCATACTTTGTGTAATAACCTCCGACAGATTGGCAAGTTTTCTGATACCGGCAGAAATATCGGTCGCTTCGGATAGTATTTCATTTGAATCTGTTTTTACTTTAGATGTTATGGCATTCATTCCATTAATCACATTTAAAACTTCTTCACCGCCCTGCATTTGCTCCTTCATAGTACGAATCATGCCGTCTTCCTGCCGATAGATAAAGTCCATCATAGCGCTGATTTTTTCAAACTGCTCCGCTACCAGAGGGCCGGCGCCGTTAAGGCTCTCGATTTTATGTTTGAGCTCTTCCAAAACCTTTGTAATACTTGTACCTTGAGCGCCCGATTCCTCTGCCAACTTCCGTATCTCATCGGCGACGACCGCAAATCCCTTCCCTGCTTCTCCGGCATGAGCTGCCTCAATTGCGGCATTCATTGCAAGAAGGTTTGTTTGACTTGCAGTGTTTTGAATAACGGTAATGGCATCGAGAAGACTTTCCGATTGTTCCGTAACAACCTTGGTTACCTCGACAACCATAGCGACGGTCTCTTTACCGGTATGAGTTGTTTTTTCAAGAGTTTTAATCGATTGGAGATTCTTTTCAGCCCGCTCCTGCAAAGTTCGGATGTTTTTTACAATTTCTTCAATTGAAACCGATGAGCCGGAAATACTTTTAGCTTGATTATCAATGTGAGAATCAAGGCTTGACATCGTTTGGGCAATGGCATCGATTTTTGCAGATGTTTCATTAACTTCCGTATGCTGTACCATTACCCTGTCTTTTACACTTTCGATATTCCCTGTTATTTGATTCAAAGCTGCGGCAGAATTCTCCGTCCGCGCAGATAATATCTGACTAACCGACTGCATGTTTTTTGCCGTATCGGTGATAACCGAAAAAGAGGCGCGGATTTTTTCTATTGCATTATTCATCGATAAAGCGATGGATCCGAGTTCATCGGAATGCACTGCAGCTTGAGCGGTAAAATCTCCTTCTGCGATCTTATTAAAAATAGCATTGAGTTTAACAAAACGCCTGAATACATAGCCGAGCATCACCTGACTTATTCCAATAATCAGCACCAATAAAATACACATCCATAAAAGAGAATAGCCGAAAAAAGAACTGATGGACGGTACAAAGTCTTTTTCCGGAACTGCAAGGATTGTATAATAGGGTGAAGCGTTGAACTGCTTTTTGACAACGATAACTCTGCCGAGCGAAGGATCGTCATAGTATTGAAGATTGCTATACCCCGTTAAGTTTGAAAGAGTACCGATCACGCTATTGATTTTTTTATTTGTAAAGTCGCCATTTGAACAAAGCAACAGCATATCAGCCTCATCCATGAGTCCGATCCATGATTGCGGGCTGGGCAGCGATTTACTGATTTTATTAACAGCCTTTTGTAAATCAATTGACATACCGGCTAATCCGATCGGTTCTCCCATCGAATTAAATATTTTTACGTCAAACCAAAAATTCGTTTCATTAAGTGTCTTATTATAATCCGTATTATAAAATAACGCCTCTGGGCTTTTCATAATCGTAAAAAACCAAGAATCATCGGTTTCGGTCAGCACATCTTTTTTTATCTGTTTATTATTATCGATAACATAGTAACTACCGGTTAATCTCGAAGCGACAAAGCAAGTTGAAAACTGTTCATCTGTACTAAGCTTAATAAGTTTTTCGGTAACTTTAGATCCGTTTTCGGTATCTTTTTCATAGTCTTCAAGCCAATCTATCAAATAAGACTCTCTCGCTAAATCTTGTGAAAGCGCTAACCCCACTGTAAGGTTTGTCTGCAATTCGAAACACGAGGTATCCAACATACAGGGTACGGTCTTATAAAAACTACTTTCAATATACGCCTTTGCCTGCATAACGCTAAAAGCCAGGGCTCCGCAAACAGTAATAATAAGCGTCGTTACCAAAAACAAGTTAACTGATGTTCGTATTTTCATATAATCTCCCATGTAGTTAGAAAAAAATTGAGATAAGAACCGAAATAATTGTATCGTATTTTCCTAATTATAGCTAGAGCGAATTGGCATTGCATATTTTACGATTTTATGGCATATACCGAATATGACTTCTATTATTTCATGGAATGTAAACGGCGTTAGAGCTGCTCAAAAAAAAGGTTTTTTAGACTGGCTTTATACCGAAGAGCCCGATGTACTCTGCTTACAGGAAACGAAAGCTCGTAAAGAGCAGCTCCCTTCGGAGTTGGTACAGCCGGTTTGGAAAGGGGGAGTCTATAAAACATATTGGCAGGCTGCTAAAAAACCCGGCTATTCGGGAACTGCGCTCTTTTGCAAAAAGGAACCGCTCAATATCCGTACGATGAATATCGCCGCCTTTGACGATGAAGGACGAGTAATTGTTGCCGATTTTGACACGGTATCGGTTATTTCCGCATATTTTCCCAACTCTCAAGAAGGTGGCGCACGGCTCGGCTATAAGCTCGATTTTTGTGCAGCAATGCTTGAATTTTGTAATGCACTGCAAAAAGAAGGCAGGCATCTCATACTCTGCGGAGACTACAACATCGCTCATAAACCCATAGATCTTGCCAATCCGAAAGCGAATGAACAAAACCCCGGCTACCTGCCCGAAGAGCGGGCATGGATGGATACTTTTACGCAAGCGGGGTATACCGACACCTTCCGGCATTTTTGCGCGGAACCCCAACAGTATACGTGGTGGAGCTATCGTTTCCATGCCCGTGAGAAGAACATCGGATGGAGAATAGACTACCACTGTGTGGACAATGCCTTTTTACCGAGTATCTGCGAATCATCGATTAAATCCGATGTATTGGGTTCCGACCATTGCCCCATCAAGTTGGTGTGTAAGGAAAAATTCGTTACATTCTAAATTCTTCGCCGAGATACACTTTCCGCGCAATCTCGGATTCCAATATCTTCTCTCGCGGTCCTTGCTCGACAATTTCGCCCTTATTGATAATATAGGCGCGGTCGGTAATTTCCAAGGTATCACGGACATTGTGATCGGTAATAAGTACACCGATATTTTGCCGAGCAAGCAATCTGATAATAAGCTTTATATCGTGCACGGCAATAGGATCAATACCGGCAAACGGTTCGTCAAGCAATAAAAACTTAGGTTCGATAGCCAGCGCCCTCGCAATTTCGGTACGCCTGCGTTCCCCGCCCGACAAGGTATAGGCAGGCTGTTTTCGATTGGCAGTAATTCCGAATTCTTCCAATAGTGAATCAAGTTTTTCTTTTCGTTGTGCAGAGCTTAAATCTTTTCGTGTTTCCAAAATAGCATCGATGTTTTGTTCAACGGAAAGCTTACGGAATACGGAAGCTTCCTGCGGAAGATAGGATATGCCGATACGGGCACGCTTATACATCGGCAAGTCCGTAATACGCCGGTCGTCGAGGTAGATGCCGCCGGAATTCGGTGCATAAAAACCGACAATCATATAAAAGCTCGTCGTTTTTCCCGCTCCATTCGGCCCGAGTAACCCGACAACTTCTCCCTGCGCCATAGAAAAGCTGACATCGCGAACAGCTTGTTTTTTACGGAAATATTTATTCAAACCCTCCGCACGCAACACACTTTTCGGAATTCCTAAATTTGCAGAATATTGAAGGTTACTCATTGCGTTTTTGTTCTTCCTTTGAAGAAGTATCACCCTTTAAAGGAGCCGCTTCCTTTGAAGGGGTTTCCTTTTTTTTCGTACTCTCTTTTTCTTCGGTTACGGTGCCGCTCACCTTTCCTTCAAGTTTAATATCCTCGGTATCAAGGTTGACCGAGATTCGGGCTGCCTTAAATTCATCTTTTCCTTTTTTAACCGTCGGTTTTCCGGTTAGCTCAAGCATAGAAGTGTTCCGGTTATACACGGCAAAAAGCGAATCACAGGCAATATCCTTGCTCTTTAGTTTTACGGCCATTTGCAAAAGGATAATTTCGGTTTTCTGATTATATTCGATACGCTCGGCTGCCGTTTCAACCTTATTTTTGGTATCATCGACCTTTGCTTGCCCCATAAACTCGGCTACTTCCGTTTCGCGGTCATAAGATAACGAGGCTGCCGAAAACGTAAATCCTTTTTCGGCATCTTCTCCGGTTACGCTCCCATTCGCTTTAATATATCGGTAATCCTTACCGTATAGTTCAATACGCTCACCGTAAATATTGAGAGAATCGACACTTACCTTCGCGTTACCGGTTAATGAGGTTGAGTTCTGATCTTTTTTCCCCGATCCCTGCATCTTATCGGCCGAAAAAGTAATTTTAGCCGGAGCCGCCGATATAAGCGAGACAATCAGGAGAAAAGAGACAAACGTACACAATCGCTGTCGGAAGTTATAATGAACAAAGAAACGAAAATAGATATACACCGTGTTTTATCTTATTCGGTTATAACTTTAGCGTGAACCGGTTACCGAATACCCTGCATCGGTTACGGCAGCTTTAAGGGCATCAACCGTTACGGTATCGGGATAGGTAACGGAGGCTGTCTTTGCTTCCAAATCGACTTTTGCCGATACTCCTTCGATAGCATTCAGCGCTTTTTCGACCCGAGCGGAACAATGTCCGCACGACATTCCTTCAACGGTTAATGTGATGTTTTTCATATCAAAATTCTCCTTATGAGTAATATTTTCAGGTTTTGACGACGATCCCGTTTTCGCTTCCTGTTCGGCGGCAGAGCAGATACAAGCAGCGGTTTGTACACTACACGCGGCAGGCTGTGCATCATCGTACTTTTCACCGGTAGGAACAGCACCGCAGTATTGCATATTATGAGCATCCTGTGCAATGCGTTTAGGACGGAATCTATTCAACCGTAGGGCATTTGACACTACTGATACCGAACTGAAACTCATTGCGGCGGCGGCAAACATGGGGCTGAGCCTGAGCCCGAATAGGGTATAAAAGAGGCCTGCCGCGAGCGGGATACACAGTGAGTTGTAAAAAAGCGCCCAGAATAGGTTTTGCTTAATCGTGCGCATAACGGCCTTACTAAGCTGAATTGCGGTAACCGCCGTTTCAAGGCTGTTATTCATCAGCACAATATCGGCGCTTTCTATGGCGATATCCGTGCCGCCGCCGATTGCAATACCGACATCTGCGGCAGTCAGTGCGGGAGCATCGTTAATCCCGTCGCCGATAAAGGCGGGCGAAAAACCTTGTGATCGATAGTATTCGACTTTTGCTTTTTTGTCCTGAGGCAATAACTCTGCGACGACTTCTCCAATGCCGACAGTCTTTTGAATAGCTTCTGCCGTCCGTTGATTATCTCCCGTAAGCATAACCGTATGGATACCCATTTCGTGGAGATCGTGAATAGCTTGAATACTGCCTTCCTTCACCGGATCTGCGACGGCAATAAGACCGGCACATGCATTCCCGATTATAACCAGCAACGGAGAAGCGCCTTTTTCAGCAGCTTCCGTAAGCCGCGTAAGGATCGCTTCCGATACGGGAATGCCCAATTCCTTGCAGAGTTTCGTATTTCCGGCGCCTATTCTTACATTTTCGATTAATGAGGTTCCGGTAAGCTCATCGCCTACGGCGGTTCCGTAAATTCCTTTTCCATGCACTGCCATAAATCCGTTTACTTTGAACGGCGATAATTTTTTTTCTTCTGCGGCTTGGATAATCGCATGGGCGAGCGGATGTTCGGATAAATGTTCGAGGCTATAGGCAATCCGGAGAATATCATTGTCGGTGTACTGTTCGGAAAAAGCTTCAATGTGCTGCAACGTCGGTTTTCCTTCCGTGATAGTTCCCGTCTTATCGAGCAGTACGGCGCTCACGCGGTGGGCAAGTTCGAGTCCTTCCGCCGAACGGATAAGGATACCGAGCTGCGCGCCCTTGCCGGTACCGGCCATAATCGCCGTCGGTGTGGCAAGGCCGAGTGCACAGGGACAGGAAATAACCAACACGGAAATAGCAGTCGACAGTGCAAATTCAAAAGAAGCGCCTGCGACAAGCCATCCGATAAAGGCCGTAAGTGAAATGAGCATGACAATCGGTACGAAATAACTGCTGATAACATCAGCCAGCTTTGCAACCGGGGCCTTTGATGAGGACGCTTCTTCAACAAGCGCAATAATCCGCGCCAATGTCGTATCGTTGCCTACTTTATCTGCACGGAAGATAAAGCTGCCCGATAGATTATGCGAGGCGCTAATCACCGAATCACCGACCGTTTTTTCGACCGGCATACTCTCTCCGGTAACAGCCGATTCGTCAAGCGATGTGCTTCCTTCTATAATGATCCCATCGACGGGTAACGTTTGTCCCGGACGGATGACGATTGCATCACCGATCACAATATTTTCTACCGGAATTTCAATTTCCGTGCCATTCCGTAACACCTGCGCCGTCTGCGGCCGAAGCTGAATCAGTTTTTCCAGCGCTTCCGAAGTCTTCTTTTTTGCCCGCGCTTCTAAAAATTTCCCCAAGGAAATCAACGTTAAGATCATCGCCGAGGATTCAAAATATAAATCCTTCATATAGAGCCGCACGACATCTAATTGACCGTGCCCTAATCCGTAGCCTATCCGGTACAGCGCGAAAACACCATAGATAACCGCGGCGCCGGAACCGACGGCAATGAGACTATTCATATTAGGCGCACGGTGGAATAAGCTCGTAAGTCCGTTGATAAAAAAGCGACGGTTTAACACCAGAACCGGCAGCGTGAGCAGAAATTGCGTAAAGACAAAGATGAGGGCATTTTCGGCTCCTGCAAAAAAAGACGGAAGCGGCAGCTTGAGCATCCTTCCCATTGATACATACATCAATGGGATAAGAAAAAATAGGGAGAAGATGAATTGTTTTTTTTCGGATTCGGCAATTTCGAAATCAGCTTGCCGTACAGACGGCTGAGCCGTATTCTCCTCGGAAAGCGGAAAAGCGCCGTAGCCGATTTTTTCTATCGTTTGTATGATAGTATGTGCATTAACGGTATCGGGATTATAGGTAACGGCCATCCGCTTCGTTAAAAGATTTACCTGCGCCGTTTCCACGCCATCAAGTCTACCGACCGCTTTTTCCACATTTGCGGAACAGGCGGCGCAGCTCATACCGGTAACGGTAAAATTCTGCGTTTGCATACCGTTAATTATAGTAAAATACGATGGTAAAGGCAAGCAAACGCATCAGACGTTAATACACACCCGTAATTTTAGGAATCCGCCAAAGCGCACTGTAACCGCTGATATTCGATGTTGATTCTTCCCAAATAGATCTAAAGGCATAACTTCGAACCTTTTCCGTCGTTTTACCGTTCGGCAGCATAGGCGCTTGGGTTTGATACCCGCGCGAAAATGCAATATGATACGCATCCAAATTACCGAAATACCATCGACCTTTATCGGCAACACCGGTATCAAAGGGGACACCGGAAGCAAGCGCCGGATCGACGGGAACCCAGCCGAAACCGTTGACATAGAACTCCGCCCACCAATGCATTACCGCTTTTTGCTCCGAGTCAACTAACAGTCCGGCAGTCGGAACAGCCGGTATACCGGCAGCACGAGCAAGCGTACAAAACAGTAGCGCAAGGTCATACGCACCGCCGTTTTTTTCTTCCAAAGCAGTAATAATAGACATACCGGCATCAACCGTGCGACTTTCACGTACCTTTATCTCGGAAGTTAAAAAAGTATAGATACGCTTTGCTTTTATATGCGGCATATACCGAATCCGACGATTTCCTTCC
>CAJPTT010000031.1 GCA_905373565.1 uncultured Treponema sp.
GCGTTACCCGAATACGGCCGGGATACTTCAGATCGTTTTCAATCTTTTTCGCAATATCCCTGCCCAAGGCCTTTACTTCTTGATCGGGTATCTTCTCATTGTTTACCAATACCCGTAACTCGCGGCCTGCTTGGATTGCATACGCTTTTTCAACGCCTTGGAACCCTTCTGCAATTGCTTCAAGGTTTTCAAGCCGTCTGACATAGTTATCCATCGTTTCACGGCGGGCGCCCGGCCGTGCGGCGGAAATAGCATCGGCAATCTGTACCAGTACGGATTCCACACAGGACGGCTCAATATCATTATGGTGCGAACCGACCGCATTGACGATACGCGGATCGAGGCTCATCTTCCGAGCCATTTCCATACTGACTTCGGCGTGGTTCTTGTCGGAATCCGCTTCGGCGCCTTTACCGATATCGTGCAGTAAACCGCCTCGTTTTGCGATTTCCACATTTGCGCCGATTTCTGCGGCAAGCGTGCCTGCTAAAATTGCCACCTCTTTGGAATGCTGCAATACATTCTGCCCGTAGCTCGTTCTAAAATGTAGGCGACCGAGCGCACGCACCATTTCCTGTCCCATATCGTGAATACCGATGTCAAAGAGCACTTTTTCCCCTTCTTCATACACGGTTTGAGAAATTTCGCGCGTAACCTTCTGTACGATTTCTTCAATCCGCGCAGGGTGAATCCGTCCATCCAAAATAAGCCGTTCCAATGCGATACGAGCAATTTCTTTCCGCACCGGATCGAAACAGGAAATAACCACCGCCTCGGGCGTATCATCGATAATAATATCGACACCGGTCAAGGTTTCCAGCGCACGTATATTGCGCCCCTCACGCCCGATAATCCGCCCCTTCATTTCATCGCTCGGCAAGCTCACCGTAGAAACGGTTATATCGCTTGTGGTTTCCGTCGTCAGCCGCTGAATGGTCGTAACCAAGATATCACGCGCTTTTTTTTCAGCGGTAAGGTTCGCTTCTTCTTCTATTCTATTGATAAGAACCTGCGCATCTTTCTTTGCCTCATTCGTAAGACTCTGGATAATTAAATCCTTTGCCTGTGCCTGCGTCAAACCGGAAATCCGCTCCAGCTCCTCCTTATACCGTTCTTCCTCCCCATCCAAGACTTTTTCACGTTCGTCAAGTGCATCCTTCCGCTCAACGAGTTGCTTTTCATTTTTTTCTGCCAATTCCAGCCGTTTATCCAGCTGTTCTTCTTTTTGGGTTAAGCGGCGTTCCATCCGTTGAAGGTCGCTTCTCCGTTCGCGGTTCTCTCGTTCTTGTTGATTTCTTTCCCGAATAAGTTGTTCTTTTGCTTCAAGAAGAATATCCTTCTTTTGAGCTTCAGCCTCTTTTATAGCCTCCTGTAAAACCCGCTCTGCACGCTGTTCAGAAGCAGATAGTTGAAATCTGGCATACAGCCAGCGAATCGTCCATCCAAGAATTAAACCGATAATTACGAGAGCAATACACACGATCACCATTATGATTCCAGACATGTTTGCTCCTTATAACAGTAGATAACTGTCATCTTAAACTTTATACCGAATACCTCAAAATGTCAATAATTTTCTATTATGTCAGGATAAACGCATCAGGCCATTTTTTAGTAACCCCACAGAATAATGGGGCTGCTCAACCAGAGTTGAACCACTTCGCGGTTCAAATGGTCTCACAGCCCCATTATTCTGCGCTTTTTATCTACTCTGCCTGCTGCGTTTACCCTGACATGGCCATTATATCAGAGCAGTTTATAGCACAAGTGAGGCATACCGAACTCTTTTCTTTTGGCGATTTTCCTTGTATAATCAGTGTAGTGAACGGCGGCGTACTCGCAAAAAGCTTAAAGGAACCTCTAAAACTGAGGTTTTTAGAGGTTCCCGTATGAAAATAATGTTGGTCGATGACGATATGGGTGCGATGGGAGATATGAACGAGTGAAAAAATTTTTAGGAGATTTTCAGAAAAACGGCGCGCTCACATTGATGGCGGCTCCGGCGCTCGTTTTGATGATTTTATTCCGGTATTTGCCGATCGGCGGAATTATATTGGCATTTAAGCGGTTTACTATTCCCAAAGGGATTTTCGGCAGCAGCTGGATCGGTTTTGAAAATTTTAAATTCTTATTTTTAACTAAAGATGCTTTTATTATTACCCGTAACACGCTGTGTTACAACGCCGTTTTTATCGTATTGAATTTGATTTGTGCGGTTGCAATGGCAATCGGCTTAAACGAACTGCCGAAAAAACGGACAGCAAAGGTATATCAAACGATTTTTATGGCGCCGTATTTCTTATCGTGGGTTGCAATCTCTTTTATTGCATTTGCTTTTTTAAATAAAGACGGCGGTTTGCTCAATATGCTAATTCGGAAAACAAGCGGTACGGAAATCAGCTGGTATTCGCAAACAACCTATTGGCCGCTTATTATTGTTATCGCACAGCTGTGGAAAAACCTCGGATACGCTACAGTGATGTACCTCAGTTCACTGGTAAATATTCCGCAGGAGCTGTACGAAGCAGCGCTGGTAGATGGGGCGACAAAATGGCAGCAAATCCGCACCATCACCCTTCCGGCGCTGCGTCCGATGATGATTATCTTGACGATTATCGCAATCGGCCGGATTTTTTATTCGGATTTCGGCCTTTTTTATCAGTTGCCGCGTAATTCGGGGCCGCTTTTTGATGTTACCAATGTGATCGACACGTATGTGTACCGGACTCTCAAAGATTTAAACGATATCGGAATGGCGGCGGCGGCAAATTTATACCAATCGCTGTTGGGCTTTTTAATGATCATCGGTTCAAATGCGCTTATTAAGAAAATCGATGCGGACAGCGCACTGTTTTAATCGAAAAGGAAACTGAATTATGAGGCGGATAAAACCATACAGTATAAATACGATTTCATACACCACAGAATTGATTTTAAACATTGTTTTTCTTGCGATGGCGCTTTGCTGTATTTTACCGATAGTCTTAGTGGTCATCGTTTCGTTCAGCAGTCAGCAAAGTATTTTTTTGCGCGGCTATACTTTTTTCCCTGCAGAATTCAGCATGGAAGCATACCGGTATTTTTTTAAACTCGGCGATCAAATTGTCCGCTCTTACGGCACTACGATTTTTGTCAGCTTATTCGGAACCCTTTTCAGCCTTGCCGTTATGTCGCCGTTCGCTTATGTGCTTTCGCGCCCCGATTATGCGTACCGTAAATTCTTTACGATGGCGTTGCTCATTATTATGATGTTTAACGGCGGTATTGTGCCCAGCTATATTATCAACACACGGTATTTGCATTTAGGCAATTCCATCGGTGCACTGATTTTTCCTATGGCGCTCAATCCGTTCTATATCATTATCTTACGCACATTCTTTAAAACCATTCCCTTTGAAATTATAGAAGCGGCGCGCATAGACGGTACGTCGGAACCGTTAATCTTTACAAAGATTATCCTGCCGCTTTCAAAACCCGCGCTGGCGACAATCGGTATGTTTACCGTTATTGATTATTGGAACGAATGGTTTTTGGGAATGCTCTATATTACGGATATAAAAAAATATCCTGTGCAAACGCTGCTGCAAAGTATGCAGAACAGTTTACGCGCGTTAAGCGAAGCCTCGCTCAATGCGCTTGAGTATCAGGATTTGCTGAAATCGGCTCCGGCGGATAACGGACGGATGGCGCTGACGGTGCTGGTGATTACACCGATTTTGCTTGCGTATCCTTTTTTTCAGCGTTATTTTGTAAAAGGATTGATGGTTGGAAGTGTTAAAGGTTAAACACGCGGGGCGAATGCCCCCGTTATGGAGAGCCTCTAAAAATGACTCACGTTTTTAGAAGATGCCCTCCGGAATTTTCTCACTGAATGAAGGAGGTTCGCATGAGAAAGTTTTTAAAGGTATGCATGATAAGTGTATGTATTCTCTGTTGCGCAGCTATGCAAGTATGGGCAGGCGGCGGACAAGAAAAAGCGGGCGCAAAGAGCTCGAAAGATGTCGTAACCCTTAAATGGTACATGTCGCTCAATCCGATCGCTCCCGACACGGCGAAAGTGATTGAAAAACTGAACGAGTATACTCGTGAGAAAATCGGCGTACAAATCGATTATCAGGTTATTTCAAACCCCGATTACGCGCAAAAAATGCCGACGATTATCAATTCGGGACAGGAATTTGACATGTGCTTTACCGCAAGCTGGACAACCAATTACTTACAATTCGTTGACCGCGGCGCATTTATGGACATTACCGACTTATTGCCCAAGTATGCGAAGGAAACGTACAACTTTATCCCGAAAGCACTGTGGAATTCCGTATCCGTTAAAAAACGGATTTACGGTGTTCCGGTATACAAAGAATTAGGCTGGCAGGGCGGTTTCTTGATTAACGCCGATATGGCAAAAAAATACGGTATCGACTTATCGAAAATAAAGACACTTGCCGATTATGAAGCCGTTTTAAAAACGGTAAAAGAAAAGAGTACAGCTGAAGGCAAAAAAGTTATCGGCCTTGTCGGAATGGATCAAGGTTTTGTGTCGGCGTATCCGTATGAAAGCGTTTCTTTTTCTTCGGATATGCCGGGCGCGTATGCCGTTCCTCAGTTTGCCGCTTACAAAGATACCGGTTCAAAGGTATTCAATCAATATGCCAGCAAAGAGTATAAGGCATATTGCGAAATGGTGCACCGCTGGTATCAAGCAGGATACCTCGCCCCTGATCCGGTACAATACGATACCGATATTGCTCAAAAAGATAACGATTTTCAAACGGGAAAAGTATTTTCTTTCTTTATCTCCTACGCGCCCGGCTATAAAGAATCCCTTTCTAAATCAGTCGGCTTCACGGTTGAATTTATTCCGTTGATGGCTCCTTTATTTGAAACGCAAAATGCAATGGGCGGTATACTCGCACTTTCGTACAATTCAAAGCATCCTGATAAAGTGTTGGAATTTATCAATCTTTTGAATACCGATCGCTATGTGGGTACGCTTATTCGACACGGTATTGAAGGAATGCACCACAGCGCCGTCGGTAAAGACAACGTTGATAAAACGATGGGCGGTAAACTTGCCGCCGATAAAAACGGTTACGATTACACGTTCGGTTGGCAGTTCGGAAGCCCCTTTAATCAAAAGTGGGATATTTCCTATCCGTCGAATATCAGAGCGCTTTTTGATGCATACAATAAAAGCTCCGTTGCTGCTCCCCACGTCGGCTTTTCGTTCAATCCGGAAAAAGTATCGGGTGAGCTTGCCGGATTAAAAAACGTCGTCGAAAAATACCGCAAAGCATTGGAATCGGGTATGTCCGATCCTAAAACGGAACTTCCCAAATTCTTAAAAGAATTGGAAGCGAACGGCTTGCAAAAAGTCTTGGCGGAATCGCAAAAACAAATCAATGAATTTGTAAAATAACGAAAGCGTTACACTTTCCACATACAAATTACGGGGGTGATGCACAAGCGGCAAACGTTTGCAGCGCCCCCGTAATTATCCGGCAAAGAGACAACATGGCACAAGAAATACACGACGGCGTCCACTCATATTCCGAAGCGGAACGCTATGTAGCGCCGACAAGCGAAGCGGTGCGTAAACATATTGAATGGTTTACCGGTTTAAAATTCGGTCTTATGATGCATTGGGCACCCGGCTGCCAGCTTGCAACGTATGAATCATGGCCGCTGTGCGACGAAGAAGAAGACTGGGCACGCAAAGATATTGATTGGACATGCGATATGCAGGAGTTTAAAAATCAGTATTGGAGCGCAAATAAAACGTTTAATCCGGTAAAATTCCGCCCTGATTTTTGGGCAGACTTTGCACGGCAAAGCGGCTTTAAGTACGTATTGTTTACCACAAAACATCACGACGGATTTTGTATGTTCGATACGGCAACAACGGATTACAAAATAACCGCTCCCGATTGTCCTTTTCATACGCACCGCTATGCACATATCGTAAAAGAAGTTTTTAATGCCTTCCGCAACGAAGGCTTGGCCATTTCAGCTTATTTTTCAAAACCCGATTGGCACAGTCCCTATTATTGGGCGCCCGAAATGGGGCCGGCGCACACGCGCAATGTGAATTACCACATCCCCGATCACCCCGAATTGTGGGAAAAGTTTGTTGCGTTTACACACCGGCAAATTGAAGAACTATGCACCCAATACGGAAAAATCGATGTACTTTGGCTTGACGGCGGACAAGTATCTCCCCATATCAATCATCAAGATATACGGCTCGGCGAAATCGTAGAAAAAATCCGTAAAACGGCACAGCCGCATTTAATCGTGTGCGACCGCACAGTCGGCGGCGAATACGAAAACATCATTACCCCCGAACAAGCAGTACCGCCGGATTTTATTCCCTGTCCGTGGGAAAGCTGTATTACCGCAGGCGATTATTTTTCGTTTCATTACGAAGATAATTTTAAATCGCCTCATAAAATTATCGCTTTATTGATAGAAATCGTGTCAAAAGGCGGAAACCTTGCACTGAATATTCCGCCTCAACCCGACGGCTGCCTGCCCGCGAAGGCAATGCGCAATCTTTTTAAAGTCGGACAGTGGCTTAAAACCAACCGCGAAGGAATTTACAATACAAAAGGCTATGCGCTCAAGCAAAAAGACGGCATCTATCTTACCCAAACCGAAAAAAATCTTTATGCTTTTTATCTTTACGACGAAAACACCCCAAGCGTGCCGCGTAAACTGATTCTTACTTTGCAAAGCGGGCAAAAAATCGCTTCGGCAGCATGCTTACGTACCGGAAGTATAATTCCTTTTGAACAAAAAGAGCAAACAGTGTGGCTTGACCTCACCGGTATTCCGATACTGACGGCACTCTATGCCGAATGTTTTAAACTGATACTGCAATAATCGATTTATCCGTAAAAGCTCCTTCCGCTCCGCACTAACGAAGGCAACCGCTCAAAATATTTCCGATGCGGTTGTCCTGATTTTGTCATGCACTCATTAGGTAATCGATACGTTAATAGGCTGAAGAGGTACCCTGTTCAGAAACGGAAGTCGCCGAACAGGTTTAATATGCAAAACCTCGAATATCAATGTAGCGGATTATAAAAAACTGTAGTAGTATATATTTATGACGTTTTAAGAATGTGAGTTAACTTGCCGAGACGTCTGTAAACAGGAGGGATCATGAATACGATGGTATTGGTCATTGTCGTCGCGTATCTTTTATTGATGCTTTTCATCGGATGGACATCTTCAAAAAAGATTAAAACGAATGAAGATTTTATGGTAGCCGGAAGGCGGCTGGGGCCGATTTTAATGGCGGGAACATTAACCGCGACGGAAATCGGAGGAGGAAGCTCGCTCGGTGTGGCGGAGAAGTCCTTCACCAACTGGGGATTGAGTGCATTTTGGTATGTTGCAACGATGGGTATTGCGTATATCGTGCTTGCCGTATTCGCACCCCGTCTGCGCCGGACAATGGTTAAAACCGTACCCGAATACTTTAGACGCCGCTACAGCAGTTCGGCAGGACTCATTACCGCCATTATTATGATTTTACCGTTGATCGGTTTGACGGCCTCTCAGTTTATCGCTTCGGCCACAATCGTTTCTTTTATGCTGAATATCAATTATCCCGTAGCGGTCATCATTGTTGCCATTGTCGTTACCGCGTATTCGATTATGGGCGGTTTATGGAGCGTTACCATTACCGACTTTGTGCAGGTGTTCTTGATTATCATCGGTATGGCGCTTGCGCTGCCGTTCTCTCTCAATCTTGCAGGCGGTATGCAAGCAGTTGCGGCAAATGTTCCACCCGACACATTTAATCCGTTTAAGGGAATCGGTATCGGCGCGATTATTTCGATGATCGTTATGTATATTGCATCGTTTTCGGTGGGGCAAGAAGCGGTTTCTCGCTATTATGCCGCCCGTGATGAAAAAGCTGCCGTACAGGGTTCAGTCATTTCCGCAATACTGAACTTTGTATATGCCTTCATTCCGACGCTTCTCGGTATTATTACGTTGGCTCTTATCAATATGAAAAAAATAGACGGAGATATCATACTGAGCCAAGGACCGAAATACGCACTGCCGCATTTGGCGATGGCAACAATGCCTGCATTGATTGTCGGACTTCTCTTTTCCGGTATTATTTCTGCAACGATGTCGAGCGCCGACTCTGACTTACTGGGCGCCGGTTCCATATTCGGAAACGATATCTACAAAATTTACATCAAACCGAATGCGACAAACAAAGAAGTTATGCGCGTTACGCAAATCACCATGCTGATAGTCGGCATATTCGGTATGCTCATCGCACTGTTTAACACAGGCAGCATCATCAAACTGCTGTTGTTCTCCTTTACGCTGCGAGCGGCAGGCGCCTTTTTCCCGTATGTTATGGGGCACTATTGGAAGCAGGCGTCAAACATCGGCGCTATAGCTTCACTCATTGCCGGAAGTATTGTCGTTATCATCCTTGAACAGACAAAGACTTCGCTTTTCGGCCTTGACCCCATCATTCCGGGATTGGCGCTCAGCTTTGCCTGCTTTATTATCTGCAGTAAGATATTCAAACCGAATACCGAAAGCCTTGATTTAGCGGAAGAAAACGGCTAGGACATCCGAAAAAACTCAGTTAGATTTGCTTTGCATCCTTCAGGATAGAAGATGCCGCATTAGCAAAGTATCTCAGCGCCTCGCAGTTTGAGGTAAAAATCCGGACTGCGAGCGCTGTTCCTAACTTTTACAATCAACAACCCCGACGCAAAGCATCGGGGTATTAAACCCTCGCACGAATGAAGGCTTACGGATAGGGAAAATGCGTGTAAACGGCTCCGAAAAAAGCCTTGATAACGGCAAACAGCTCTCTCCGCCGCTCGGAATCTACCGTATGCAGCTCTTTTAAAATATGCATTGAATGAGTAAGTCCGTTAGCGGTTAATTCACTGAGTGTTTCCGCACCGGTGCCGAACAGAACGGCAAACAACGTTTCGATAAATTCTTTCCGCTCGGTATCGTTAAGATGAGAAAGCCATTCCCGCATGGTTTTTTCCGCAAAATAGCTTTCCTTTGTCCGCCCTTGCTGATATTGTACAAACTCATCCCGTTTAATTTGCCAAGAAAATGCATCATGCTGCCAGAAGGTGTTGGTTTCGGCGCTTTCAATAACGGTATAATGCGGCAGATAGGATAAAAGCACGCCGACAACGGACGACTGCGGAATAAAAGAAGCAGTTTTTGGGATAATCGCTTGAAATCCGTTCCGCTGTTCAATATCAAAGGCAAAGCCGGGACCGTCAAAACAGAACACCCGCTCAATCCGCTCCCGTATCGAAGCGGCGGCACTCCCGGCCGCATAGAGCGCAAGGTTTCCGCCCTTGGAATGCCCCGCAATGTAAAGCTTTTTGCTACCGCACATAACGGCAGCTTCCGCAGCCGCCGAAAGATAATCCGCCGCTGCAGTATGAGAGGGAATGGGTGCGGAAAGGCTCAAAAGGCAGTCTTCTTTCCATCCGATAATCGAGTCGTCCGTACCTCGATAGACAACACAGGCGCACCCCGTTGGAAGCAGGGCGGTAATCGCTGCAAACTGCTTATCCGCGCTGCGGTCAATCTCATTCACAAAACCTTTTAAAAGAATGGAACCGAAGCGCTCCGTTTCCGCAGCAGTTTTGAGCAAATCGGCGGTGAGCGGGTTGATAAACACACCGAACTCTTCGGGGGTTCCTCGTGTAGAATCGGCGGCATAGATACGGGCAGCTTCCCGCAGTGTAATACCGCCGTCAAATTGGGCGGGGACAATATCGGAAAAGTTAAGGTAAGAAAGTTGACACAGTACCAGCGCATCTACCGCATTGAACGGGCGCACTTCAAAGGGAAGATCGCCACGCCAAGCTACATAATCGGAAAGGTTTGCCATCGAAGGTTATGTTCCTGCAATGTTATTTTGCAGCAATTTTATTATACAGCGCATCAAGATCCGCCTGCGAAAAGTACGAAATATGCACGATGCCTTTTTCAAGGTCGCCTTTAATTTCCACCTTTGTACCCAGCGCATCGATAAACTGCTGCTCAATATCTTTGACCGCAAGCTGTGCATCATCCGTTTCCGGCCGGCTTACCGGCTGCGGTGCCGTATTTTTCCGTCCGGCGCGGCTGCCGTTTTTCAACTGAGCTGCCTGCATTTCCGCTTCACGCACCGAAAGCGACTGCTCCGTAATACGGGTAAACAGCAGCGTTTGATCTGCCGGATTGATAAGCGAGAGGATTGCCCGCGCATGACCTGCGGTGATGAAGCCTTTTTCCAGCGCTGTCTGCATTTCGTCGGGCAGCTGTAAAAGCCGCATCGCATTGGCAACCGCCGATCGGCTCTTCCCTACCCGCTTGGCGGTCTCCTCCTGATTGAGGTTGGACAGCTGCATAATCTCTTGATATGCCTTAGCCTCTTCAATCGGATTGAGGTTTTCCCGCTGGATATTTTCGATGAGCGCAATTTCAAGCTTTTTGCTATTTTCAAATTCACGGAAGATGACCGGAACCCGTGTAAGCCCCGCTAAAAGCGCCGCCCTCGTTCTCCGCTCTCCCGCAATAATATAGTATTCATCGCCGTTTTTTTCCGCGATAATCGGCTGAATAATCCCGTGTTCTTTGATGGAAGCGGCAAGTTCCTGCAAACTCTCTTCGTTAAAGGTGCGGCGGGGTTGAAACGGATTGGGTTTTAATAGCGCGGGGTCAAGCTCAACCGGAGCAGAACCGAACGTATCGGCACGATTTTGAGTACCGGCTTGTTGCACATCAGCCCCTTGCGTCATACCCTGCTGCTGCATTACAGACAAACCGCTACCCGATTGTACATCCGAAGATTGTGCAGCAGCATCATTTGAATACAAATCCGTGATGTCGGAAGGAAGCAAGGAGTCGAGCCCTTTACCTAATGCAGCTTTAGGCACGGTCAAGCACCTCCTGTGCGAGTTTTTCGTAGCTGCGGGCGCCGATACAGGAAGCGTCATACTTGCAGATGGGCAGCCCGTGGGAGGGCGCTTCGGAGAGGCGGACGTTACGCGGGATAATCGTACTGCATACGCGGTCTTTAAAATAGGCGGTAACCTGCTGCACAACTTCCTGTGCGAGCTTTGTGCGGGAATCGTACATCGTGAAAAAGATACCGCCGATTTTAAGGCGAGGGTTAATCTTTTCCTGCACTCTTTTAACAGTTTGCAAAAGGAGCGTTAAGCCCTCAAGTGCAAAATATTCACACTGCAGCGGAATAAACACTTCATCCGCAGCGGCAAGCCCGTTCAGCGTTAAAATCCCCAACGATGGAGGGCAATCAATTAAAATATATTCATATTCTTCTTTCAGGAGCGCGAGATTGTCGCGGAGAAAAAATTCTCGGGATTGCTGATCGACCAATTCGATAGTGGCACCCGATAAATTGATATCGGCGGGGATTGCATACAAGTCCTTAACCGCCGTAGGTCTGACCGTTTTTTGGATAGGAATTTTTCCGGCAATTGCATCATAAATACTCGGCTGCTTTTTGGAAATGCCGACGCCCGACGACATATTACCCTGCGGATCAAAGTCCACAAGCAGCGTTTTCTTCCCTGCCTGTGCAAAGTATGCGCCGATATTGACGGCGGAAGTGGTCTTCCCTACCCCGCCTTTCTGATTAACAAAAACGATACTTTTCCCCATACGGGGCAGTATACCGCATTTTTCCAATAGATAAAAGGGGATATCTAAAAACTCGGTTAGATTTTTAGATATCCCCGACGAGTTTTAATTTAAGTCTTT
>CAJPTT010000032.1 GCA_905373565.1 uncultured Treponema sp.
TAACGCAGAAGATTGCCGAAGAGTCCGGCTCGCTGATGGAAGCATCGAGCGTTATCCAGCATATTGCATCACAGACAAACCTGCTTGCGATGAACGCTGCGATTGAAGCCGCTCATGCAGGGGAAGCCGGCAAGGGCTTTGCCGTCGTTGCGGATGAAATCCGCAAGCTTGCCGAAGATTCCGCCATGCAAGGTAAGACGATTACCGCAACACTGAAAACGCTCAGCGGAGAGATTGAAACACTTTCCGCTTCGTCCAAAACGGTCGAAGAAAAATTCAATGCAATCTTCACCCTTGCCGAACAGGTTAAAGCAATGAGTGACCAACTGACTGAATCGATGAGGGAACAGGAAAACGGCAGCAAGGAAGTGCTGTCCGCCATTAAAAACATCAATATGGTAACGGTGGAAGTGCAGGCCGGTTCGGAGGAAATGCTGAAAGGCGGAGAAGGTGTTGCACAGGAGATGCGGAAATTGGATGATTTAACCCGCATTATTACCGACAGCATGAACGAAATGGCAGCGGGGGCGGTAGAGATTAACAACGCTGTCCAAGAAGTCCGCGAAATAACGCAGAAGAATAAGCAGAGTATTGAAAGTTTAGCCGAAGAGGTAGGAAAGTTTAAGGTCTAAGATTTCATAGTGCCTAAGAACGGACGAAGCGCATCATTACCGATGACAAAGAAGATGCAGGCTGTTTTCAAAAGTGTTAGGCATGCGCCGGTATTCGATACTCCGCGTAACGGACATTTTTCTTTTCTACGGCATCGCGCAGGGAGCGTTCGACTTTTGAAAGCGCGGAATTTCCGGTTTTTACTTCGACAAAAAGCACTTCATCGACTGTTCCCGTAGAAAGCCCCTGAAAGGCGACAAAGTCTACGGGTTTCCCGACAAATCGGATTTCCGTCGGATCGGCAGGGAAATCGGGAAAAAATGCTGCAAATTGTTCGGAAAGCTGCCCATTCAGCACTGCCCGCGATCGTTTAACGGCATCTTCGCGGGCAATTTTAATCTCTTTGGTGAGGCACTTGCTTGCGGACAGCTGCCCGATTTTTCTTCCGAGGAAAAAGGCGACGATAATGAATGAAATGCTTGCAATCGCTAAGATAAACAGTAAAAGCTTTAATTCTATCGTATCAAACATAATTTTCCTCCTCACAAGTTTCTTTTTCCGATATCAATTGTTCTATACTATGTTATTGTGAGTATCGGTTGCTTGCAGTATTTCTAAAGTTTTCGGTTATATTGAGGCGGCGCAGCTCATCGAGTGTAAAGTCGATAGCATAGAAGGACATCTTAGCATGTTTTAGATGTCTTGATTGCTCCCCTTGCCGCGAAAGCTTAATCAGCTTATACTCTGTAGTATGAAGCTTTTTGTTGTGCGACATGGTGAAACGGACGGGAATGTAAAAGAACTTGCTTGCGGTATTTCAGAATCGACATTGACGGAAAAGGGCAGGATGCAAGCACAGGCATTGGCAAATCGATTAAACGAAGATAGAGAAAAAAATAACATTACTACGATTTATGTATCCCCGCTCAAACGCGCGAGAGATACGGCGGTATATATCGAGCGGGTATTACAACTGACTGCTATACCGGAAGCCCGCCTAAAAGAGATAAATTTCGGCGATTTTGAAGAGAAACCGTGGAATAATCCCGAATTTTTATATATTCATAAAAATCCTTTTTTAAAATTCCCCGGCGGAGAGTCCTTTGCACAGGTCGCACATCGGGCGTACAGCATGATAGAAGAGGTAAAACGGGAGCATACTTCAAATGGGAACGTCCTGTTTGTCTGTCACGGCATACTCACCGCCGCCATCTATACCTATTTTAAACCATTTTCATCAGAAGAACTGTTGCGGCTGGAAATTAAAAACTGCCAGTTGCTTGAGTTTGATTTGTAAGGATTGCAGAAGCTTTTTCTCTCCAATCGGGAAAATATCGGGTAAGGCATTTTTCCATTTCGGGAAAAAGCGGAGCTTCAATGTAAGCAGGGATATCTGCCGGTCTTGAGGCAGGAAAAAACAACTGCCATGCATGGAGCTGATACCGCGTACAGCCCGGAAGCGGCATCTCGCCTCGATATTTGCGATCCCCTGCCAACGGATGCCCTACACCCATTGAATGCTTTCGTATTTGATGCTTTTTACCGGTGATAAGTCGGAAAAGCATGAGTGAGGCGTCAATGTCTTTCCTGTATCCAATCGAATAACACTGCGTCAGAGTTTTGCTGTCTTTGTCTTCGGCGGTAATAAGCTGTGTTTGCATAGCGCCGCGTACAATGCCTAGATAGTATTTACCGACTGTTTTTTCCCGCAAACACTGAGAAAACCATTGGGCACCCGCAAGTGTCCGTGAAAAGCACAGTACGCCGGTGGTATCTTTGTCAAGCCGGTGCAGCGGCCCAGGGGTAAACGATAGGCTTCGTGAAGAATTACTACCGGGATGAGTAATTGATAGTATATCAGGAGATAATAATTGTGCGGAAGCTCCGGACAGCAGCGTATCAATGCTATAGCTGCCGTGTACGGGGAGTCCGGCCGGCTTATTTACGATAAGGATGTCGGATGTCTTTAACAAGATCGGAATAGCAATAGGATGGCGGTCTTGCCGAGCGGATGCGCAATCCGACCTATCGGATGCGAATGCTTTTTTACTTTGCCGGCTGCTTAGGGCGGATGTTTTTCTGCGCTGCAGATTATCTTTGTTGCTTTTCTCTGTTGCTTGTAGTAGTTGTCCAGCCGGTTGTTCGGGAGAAAGAAGCGATGCGGCAATCGATAACGTATCGCCTGCCGCTGTCCGATAATTAAGCGCTGTCCGTTTTCCATTGATGCGGATTACTCCTTTACGGATTGCCGCATACAGCGCTGAAAGCGGGATATCTGCAAGAAATTTCCTGATTACGCGGTCGAGCCGCCTGCCCGCATCGTTTTCCGAAAGGATAAATTCCGTTTTATGCTTTTCCTATGCGATCGATGCTGTTTAATACCAGTTGTTTAAACAGGGGCGCCGCTTTTTTACCTGCGTCCAGCACTTCTTTCTCACTCAATAGCGAAGTGCTAATACCTGCTGCAAGGTTTGAAATAAATGAAATACCGCATACTCGCATACCGGCATGACGGGCAGCAACCGCTTCTACAGCGGTACTCATACCGACGGCATCAGCGCCAAGCGTCCCTGCAAGACGTACTTCCTGCGGTGTTTCATACGCAGGACCGGTGAATTGGCAATACACACCTTCTTGGAACGTAATGTTTAATGCTTCCGCCGCAGTTTTGATATGCATCCGGAGATCTTTATCATATACTTGCGTCATATCGGGGAACCGTACCCCGAGGGTTTCAAAGTTTTTCCCGATGAGCGGAGAAGGCACAAAGCAGGTGATGTGGTCGGTAATCAGCATGAAGTTACCTGCACTGAAATTTTTGTTTACTCCGCCGGCGGCATTGGTTAAAAAAAGGATTTCCGCACCCATCAGCTTCATAATCCTGATGGGAAGCACCACATCGGTCATAGGATAGCCTTCATAATAATGAATTCTACCCTGCATAATAACAACGGGAATTCCATCGATTTTTGCAAAGACAAACGCCCCGCGGTGTCCCGGTGCTGTGGAAAGCGGAAAATTGCGGATGGAGGCATAAGGGATTACGGCATCAACCTGCAATCCGTCTGCAAGATCTCCCAACCCGGAACCAAGTACCAATGCAATTTTAGGAGTGTAGGGGATGCGCTCCTTTACGTTTTTAAAACAATGCATCAATTTTTCTTCAGGGTTCATACGGTTTCCTTTAAACATCTGTACTGACATTTGTCAACAAGCGTTCTATATCAGCCAAGTCTGTGATACGGCTTGCAACGGTTTTACCTCGCCCTGCTGCTTTTTTATCATATTCAAGCGTTGCATGATAGAGTTCAAGTAACATGGAGGCCAGTACGGCAAGATTCGGCCCTAAATTACTGAATGCCATATTGCGGTATACCTTATCGGCGGTCGCCATTTTGGTATTTGCTTCGGTAATTGAATTAATATTAGGAAGAACATCGCGTCTGACTAAATAAATAAAACGAGCAAGAGCAATGATATCATAATAAAGATCGTCAAGGTGAAAACCTTGCAAGACAAAATCTTCGGAGTGTTCGGTCAAATCAACGATATGGCGTGATAAATCAATATTGGAAAGAATTTGCGCAAACAAGGGGCGTAAAAAGCGCGTTGCAATATTTTCGTTATAATGCCTTCCAATTCTAACGATTATTTCAGCAATTATTCTATCATCAACTAACATAGTATTTACTATATATCAGTTTACGGTTTTTTACAAGTCGTTATCCGAGCAGTTATGTAGCAGTGTTACGACAGCAGTCTGTAAATTTATCTTCGTATCTGATATACTCGCACCGATTATGGATATATCTTTTAGAGATTTGGGACTCGATGAGTCCGTGTTGAATGCGGTAGCGGCAAAAGGGTTTGAAGAGCCGACACCCATTCAAGTGTTGGCAATTCCGCGCCTCTTAAACGGCGATGCGAACGTTATTGCAAAGGCGAGAACAGGTACCGGTAAAACCGCCGCCTACGGATTGCCGCTTGTACAGGAATTGAGGGAACCGCGGGAAAAACCGCGTGCGTTGGTATTGGTGCCTACTCGCGAACTTGCGCTGCAAGTCGCTTCGGAAATAGAATCCTTTAAGGAAGGAACCCATCCCCGTATCACGACCGTATACGGTGGCGCGTCGATTGTCGAACAATTACGAAACTTAAAGCGCGGATGCGAAATTGTCGTAGGAACCCCCGGCCGTGTTATCGATCATTTGGAACGCGGCTCACTGAATTTGGACAGTATCGAATATTTTATTTTAGATGAAGCTGATGAAATGCTGAACATGGGCTTTATCGAAGATATCGAAACGATATTCAAAAAGGCGAATCCCGATTCGCGGGTACTGATGTTTTCGGCGACGATGCCCAAGCAGATTTTGAAAATCGCTGCCGACTTTATGGGCGAATATGAAATTGTAGAAGAAGAGGCATCGGAAGAACCGCTGCCGCTTACCGAACAGTTTTTTTGGATGGTGAGGGAAGAAGATAAAAGCGAGGCCTTGGTGCGTCTGATCGACACCGCCGAAAACTTTTACGGGCTGGTCTTTTGCCAAACTAAGGTTGACGCCGATGCGGTTGCAAAAGAGCTTGACGAACGGCATTACGAAGCCGCCGCTTTGCATGGAGACATCCCGCAGGGGCAGCGCGAAAAAATCTTGAGCCGTTTTCGGGCGGGGAAAACCCGTATCCTCGTTGCAACCGATGTCGCCGCCCGCGGTATCGATATCGAAGGGATTACGCACGTTGTCAACTATTCTATTCCGTATGACGGCCCCACCTATACCCACCGTATCGGCAGAACCGGACGGGCGGGAGCGAAGGGGACGGCGGTAAGTTTTATCCGCCCGAATGAACGGCGCAGGATCGACTATTTGCGCCGCCATGCACGAGGCGAGCTGCAGGAAGGAAAAATTCCTTCTATAGAAAAAGTCCTCGCGCAAAAACAGGAGCGGCTCTTTTCCGATCTGCGGCGGAAGCTGGATACCGTCCGTGCCGAACATACGGTCAACAAGCCTTTTATCGAACTCGCACAGGAACTCTTAGCCGAAAACAAAGCAAGCTTCGCCACAGCAGAAGAAAACGCCGTCGTGTCCTACGCCGAGAATACCGAAAGCAGCGTCAAGCATATCGACAGTGCCGAAGTGCTTGCTGCCGTGCTACAGTTGCATTACGGTTCGGTACTGTCGGCATCCCATTACAGAAATATCAAAATCCCCCGCACCGAAGACAAGCGCGGAAAATTCTCCGGCGGGAATACCATCCGGCTCTATATCGGATTAGGCAGAAAGGACGGGACAAGCAAGCGGAGCCTCGCACAGTTTTTCAGTACCTTGCTTTCCATCCCCGAACATGCGGTTGACCGTATCGAATTATTCGACCGCTTTTCGCTCGCAGATTTACCGGCCGATGCCGCTCACGAGGCGCTGAGGCTTTCAAAGAAAAAAGCCAACATGCCGCACATCCACATCGACACAAAATCGGATAGCGTAAACGAAAAAAGCCCGCATACAGCCGGCTATACAAAAAAAAGCCCTTCACGAAAACTGCGTGAAGGGAACCGGCGCGAAGCCTTTTTCCGCGACAAAGACACGAGAAAGAAACATCCCGTTAGCGCAGGCTCCGCCGCTGCCTACAAAAAGCGGAAATAGCCTGTTGAGAAGCGCACATCCGTGTACGCTTCTCAACGACAAGTTTTTCTAACGAAAAACTTGCTACTGCATGGAACCACCGCCGTCCTTGGCGGGGGTGAACAGTGTACGTCCGTGTACACTGTTCAACGACGAGATTTTCTAATGAAAAACTTGCTACTGTGTGGAACCCCCGCCATCCGTGGCAAGTTCAAAAATTGACCTCCTTGTCAATTTTTGAACGCGAGTTTTTGCTGTGCAAAAACGTCGCTGCTGCTTAGCTTCCCCGCCGTCCGTGGCGGTTCTGAAAAGCTTTTGCCGTAAGCCTTTTGAAAATAGTGGCACAGTAGATGCCCCTTTCCGTAAGCCTTTTGAAATAGACGGGGCAGGTACGAGGCGCGAGCACAAATTAACCGCAGGCGTATCTTTGATACGTTGAGGATTAATTTGTGCGCAGCAACGAAGTAGATGCCCCGTATATTTCAAAAGGTGGTTAGCCTTTGCGGGATTCGTAGACAACCGACCCTCCAATAAAATATTTGGAAAGTCCGAAGAAGATGAGCATCATCGGGATACTGGCAATAACGGCGGCTGCCATCATTGCGCCTTCGTCGGTGCTCCGTTCGGCTGTAAATGAGGTGATGTACTGCGGAATGGTTTTCATCGTATCGGATTGGGAAACCAGCAGCGGCCACAGCAGGTTATCCCACTGCGTTCTAAACGAAAGGATCGCGAGCGTCGCGATAACAGGTTTGCAGTTCGGCAGTACGATATGCGAATAGATGGAAAACTCGTGCATTCCATCCACGCGCGCCGCATCCAAAAACTCATTTGGAAAGGTGATAAGGTATTGGCGCATCATAAAAATACCGAATGCGCTCACCATAAAGGGCAGTATCAAACCCGTGTATGTATTTTGGATATGCAGCTTCGTTGCAATCATGTACAGCGGTATCATAATAGCCTCAAACGGAATCATCATCGTTGCCATAATCAGCATAAAGATGAGGTTCCGTCCGCGGAATTTGAATTTAGCCAGTCCGTAGCCGGTGATGGATGCGAGGAGAACTGTAGTAAATGATACGGTAATCGCCACGATAAACGAGTTGATAATATTTCGAACGTAAATGTAATTGCCGTCGTTACCTTTCATTGCCGTTATGAAGTTGACATACTGCCAGCTTTCGGGAATCCATTTATACGGCATCTGCATAATCTCTTTTCCCGACATAAATGAAGCGGTCAACATAAAAATAAGCGGCATCACGGTAAAAGCTGCAAGCGCCAGCAATAATACCAGTTTAATAACCGAAAGCGCTCCCGTCGTCATAGATTGTTTCATATTTAACTCCTATGCGTCTTGCGGCGCTCTTTTAATAATCCGTCTCGTCGGGTTTTGACGAGCGGAATTGCAGCCATGTTAAAAAGAGCATCATCAAAAATAATACGATACTCATCGCGCTTGCACGGCCGATCCGCTGCAGCTTAATACCGGTCTGATAGATATTCAACGTGATAACGTTAATCGGCCCGAGCGACGCTCCATTCTGGGTAAAGAGATATTGGGTGCTGAACGTTTTTAAACACTGCAACATCGCCATAATTGAAACCAATACAACCGTCGGTTTAAGGAGCGGCAGCGTAATCGACCAAAAGACTTGGAATCTATTTGCACCGTCGATTAAAGCCGCTTCGTACACCACCGGAGGAATGGTCGAAAGACCGGTAATAAAAAGAATAACAAAGTATCCGATATATTTCCAAAAATATACAATCATTGTAGAGAGTTGAAGCATCGTACTGTTTAGCAACCATTGATGGTCAATACCAGGCGTGGAAAGGAGCTTATTAATCCAGTAATTTCCCAGTCCGCGAGGGTCAAAAATCAGCAGCCAAATAGCCGCGGCAACAACAGACGATAGAATGGCAGGTGTGTAATACGCTATCTGAAAAACTTTTTTTAAACTGTTCCGCTGCAATGAGCTGATAAGCACTGCAAACAAGAGACTTAATATCACAAGCGGTATAAATGTTCCGAGCGTAAACACGACTGTTGCACGCAGCGAATTTAAAAATGACATCGGATTATCGTATCGGGAAGCGTCAAAAATATAGAAATAATTTTGCAGCCCTACAAACTTAGGGGGAATATTGCTGAGTACGCGCTTATCGAAAAAACTTTCGATGAACGCATTTATAATAGGATAAAAACTGAATACGGCAAAAAATAACACTGCGGGAATAACAAAAATAACACCCCACCGTGCGATCTTTTTTTCGATACCGCCGCTTTTTTTTGAGTTAGACATAACCGCTTTTCCTTTTACCGATGAATACTAGACCTGTTCAATAGCTTGGTTGTCGAAACGGAAGTTTCCGAACAGGTTTAATCAACAACTCCGACGCAGAGCGTTGCCGAGGGCGGCGGGTATTAAACCCTCCGCACGAATAAAACAGCCTCTAAAAACACCGGTTTTTAGAGGCTGTTAATGACTGTTTTAACTATTTGTTTTCTTCGTCAAGAATTTCTTGAGCCGTTGCTCGCAAAGACTCAAGTGCTTTTTCGGGAGCTACGCCGGACAGCATAACCGACTCAACTGCCGAGCGGATTGCCGTTTGCAGCTCAGCACTGTTCGCTCCGTAGTACACCATGTGTCCTTTGTTCATATCGTTGATAAATACATCGGAATACGGCATATCTTTGAGTGTCTGCGAATCGAGCAAGGCTTTGGTCGGCTGAATAATGTTACCGCCTTCGCGTAGGTAGTCTTCACCGTGCTTGAGTAAAAAGCCGATGAGCTTCCATGCAGCTTCCTGCTTCGCCTTGGAAATATCGTTGTTAACCATTAAGAAATGTCCGTAATAGCAAGCGGGAACTTCTTTAACTGCGTTCTTAAATTGAGGGAACGGAACGACCATCCACTCACCACTATTATAGAAGTCGGGATTATCCTTGCGGATCCGTCCCTGCTGGTATAAACCGGTCGTCGCCATTGCAATATCGTTATTGTCTTTGTTGAACAGGTTACGTGCGCTCTTGTAGGTAGGAGAACCGAGGTTCTTTCCGGAGGGTCCCCAATCGCGCATAAAGGTAAGGAACTTGATCCATGCTTCATCACCGACAATCGCTGTTTTGCCATCATCGCTGATCAGCTGACCGCCGAGCTGTTCCACCATCGGAACGAAGGCAACAAGATAATACGGATAACGGAAATCGAACCCTCTGCGTACCAGAATATCACCGTCGCGGATAACCAATTTTTCGGAAACGGCAACCATATCCTCCCATGTTTTGGGATAATCTTTTTCGGGATCCAAACCGGCATCGCGGAAAATCTTCTTATTGATATAGATACACCAGTTGGTAATTTCCAACGGCAGACCATATAGTTTTCCGTCTTTCGTTACGGCATTGAGAATTTCCGGCAAATAGCTGTCATAGATTGCTGCCTGATCGGCATAACCGGCGGCTTTGGGATCGACCGGAGCGACTCTGCCATTTGCAACATAAGAATATTCATCTTCGATAGATAAATTGAAAATATCAGGCCCTTGATTAGCTGCAAAAGCGGTCTGTACCAGCTCAATCAGCTTTGCAGCGCCCTGAGTTGTCCGCTCTACTTTGATATTCGGATTTGCTTTTTCAAATTCGGCGATAAGCTTTGTTTCAAGCTCGGTACGGGCGGGATCTTCATGCGTCCAATAATGAAGCGTGATAGGTCCCTCTTCCTTTTTTTCCTGCGCACACGACATAAGAGCCGCAATCATCAGTCCCGCAGACAGAATGCTAACCAATTTTTTTAACATAGGTTTCATACTCCTTCTTGCCCTCATCTGTAGATTTGGTTGATTACGATGGGGAACAACTCTTTATTTTCGCATACTATCGGTGAAAGGTCAATTGGAAAACAAGACATTGAGAAAAAGAGATACCGCACGAATAAAAAAACGGCCGCGCGTTATGCACGGCCGTTAGCGTTAAAGTATTCGTTCTATACGCGGATTACTGTTTAATTGTAAATGTACCTTCGTTTATAAAGCGAGATTGCCCCGTTACTCCGATTGACGATGCATTTTCATTTGCACTGATAGGCGTTCCGTTGATTGACAGAGAACCTACCGTCGTCGTCGCGCCTTTTTCGTTGCTTACGAGAACGTAGAAATTTTTATTCGTATTTTCAACCGATACTTTTCCGCCTATATCGACGATACCACCTTGAACGATAAACTGTTCATTGCGTACGTCTTCTGCCTCAGGAGCAATACCGGGCTTGCCGCCTTTTCCCATATCGGGTCCCGGCGGTACCGCGCCGATAAACGGAGCAATTTTTCCGTCATTGTATCCGCTGATTTTGACGTCACCTTTTACATAGGTGCCGAAGCCATCAAAGGCTGCACTTTGAAAAAATGCGTTTTTTCCTTTTGCAGTTGCTTCTACCGAACCCATCCTCGAAATTGTTTTTTCCGCACCTGTCCATCGGTTGTGCCCTGTTGCGACGATTGCAGCGGCTCCTCCGTTCGGACATTCCACTTTTACCTTACCGTCGACAGTCGCTTCGAAAACACCCTGCACGGTGTATATCGCCGAAAGCGGACCATCTTTGTCTTTTTCGGCTGCATTGTAGACATATACATTGCCAAAGCGAGCTTTCGGTCCTGTCTCCGTTACTTTACCGCCGAGGATGCCGCGTGCGGTATTAAAATTCGCTAATGCAACGGTTGCGTCCGCTGTCGTTCCCTTATTGTTGCATTTTACGATCATATGATCGACGTCGATTGTGCCGCTTGGAGCGACGTAGTAAAAGCCTGCCGTCGCGTTGTTTCTATAACCGGGGCTTCCGTCGACAGTGCCATCGGGATTGTAGATGCCTTCAATTCCTTCTGCAACGATTTCGATCGTACCGAGTTTAATAAACGGTTCGTCGATCCAATCCATACCGTCGGAATACTCTCCGCGGTCGAATTCGTTGATTGCAAAGATTGCGTTTCCGTGTATTTTATTTAATCCGTGAATATACAATCTACCTTGTCCTATCAACGTCGAACCGCCGCCTCTGAGATTTCGTACCGTGCGGATTTTGGCAACGCCTGCGCCGGCACCGCATGAAATTTGGAGATCACCGTCAATGCGGATTGAACCCGCGTACGGACTCGGATTCCCATCTGCTCCGACGGATCTGCCGTCTGCAAGCCAGAGAACTGCTGAATCGTTTGCGTTTGCATTGTTTGAACCGAGTATGAGCGTACCACCCTTATCGACATCGATCGCATGATTGAACGTACCGTTTAAAACACTTGTCGCGGCCGTGTCATTTGCTTTTTGCGACACTTCAGGATTGCTTGTTCCGGTACCGCCGACGATAAAATGAAACGTATCGAAATCATTGACGGTTTTTCCGCTCCATATTTGAAGCTTTGCCCCCGATTTTACTTTAATAAATTTTCCTGCCGGAACGAAAAGTGTTTTTTGTCCGTAAGATATAACTTTACCGGGTACGCACACTTTGACG
>CAJPTT010000033.1 GCA_905373565.1 uncultured Treponema sp.
TTCGCCTTTGCAGGCGGCTCCTCTTTCCGAACAGGAGCTTCCTGCTTAGGCTCGGCCGGTTTAACCGGAACAGTCGGCTTAGCAGGTTCCTGCTTTACAGACGGCATTGTCTCTTTAGGTTCCGGTTCTTTGACCGGTTCGACCACAGGCGCAGGAGCCGTAACCGTTTCGGATTGGGCAGGTTCCTCTTTAACGAAAGGCGGCGCGGCAGAACAGCCGATAATCACGCTTATTATGAGAACTAAAAATATATAGCGGTAAATGTTTTTCATAGATATATTCTACAAGTAAAAATCGTTTTGGTCAAACATGTTTTTTCCACTCATCGATAAATTCGAGCATATATTGTTGAATGTCGCCGAACCATTTTTGCTGAAAGGCGCACGCTTCTATGCCGATATAGCGGTAGTGCCACGACTCCCATACATAACCGGTTACCGCTTCGTATCCTTTGGGAAACGAAAGCGACCAGCCGTATTTTGATGCGTTTTGCAATATCCACTTACCGGCGCGCGTTTGTGCAAATTCATCGGAGATGGAACCGAAATCGACCACCGTACCGAGTTGGTGCTGACTTGTCCCCGCGCGAGCGGAAAATCGTTCCGCTTCTTTTTCGCCGGATTCCCGCACATAGCGGTCAAACAAATTTTTCTGATATGTGTATGAACGGTACGAAGAACTGACAAGCAGGGTAACACCGTCCCGTTTTGCCTCAAGCGCCATTTCCTGCAAAGCCTGTTCCGCCGTTTTTGTCAGGGATAAATCCTTCCGGTTAATCATATAGGCGCGGCCGGTATTCAGCGTTATAAGATTTTGCGGCGTATATCCGTCCGGTAGAAGATGCCGTTTATCAACCAACACAAGTAAGTTCTCTTTTTCCGCAGCTAAAATTCGTTTCAGCTCAGCTAAAAAAGAACTTGCATTATTACCGATATGCTGCCGTATCTCTGCCGGAATAGAAGAAGGATATGCAAAATTTTGAAGCTTCGTTTCAAGACTTGCATCAGCCGCCGATGCGGAAAAGAATAACAAAAAACACAGGCACACACACGCTATTTTTTTCATACTATATCATCTCGTTTACAGGTACACGATAATATATGAGCGGCCGGAATCTTGCTCATATTTAACCTTACGAGCAAGATTTTTTGTCATCACTAAGCCGAAGCCGCGATATCGTTTTGTATTTGAATCAAAATACGGTTTCGCTTTTCGAACTGCACACAACAGATTATCAAAATTTGTACTGCAATACGAAAAACAAAGACGCGGAAAGAAAATATTTGATACGCTTAATCGAAGTTTCTTATGTTCGGCAAATACGGCATGTTCGGCAATATTGTCGAACAGTTCGGTTGCAATAATAAGCGCCTTCGTACGTTTATTATCGGGAATACCTTTAGAGGTAGAGATAAACTCTTCAATAAAGCCGATGTTTTTTAAATCGGCTTCTACCTGTAAATGATTCACGTCCTTATACCGTATCAACCTATTTTACTTCGTCAAGCGAGCGAATAATAGGAAATACTTCCGAAAAACCGGTCGAGGCAATCGCAAGCTTAACAACCTCGGAAGGATTGAGGATATAAATTTTATGACCGGTTTCAGCCCCGTCTTCGGAAGCAGCCATCAGAATACCCAATCCCGATGAAGACAGGTTGGTAACACGCCCCATATCAAGCACAATTGAGTGCTCTTTAATCAGGTCGTATACCTTCTTTTCAAATTCATGGTAGGTATAGGAATTTATTGAACCCGATACCGTTAACAGCACAAAACTGTCGGTTATTTTTTCCGTAATTGTTAAATTATCCATTGATATACTCCTTTATCCGTTATCAATATTTATTCGTCATACTTTAATACCAATATGGTAACGTCATCATCGATTTTACGCAAAATAAAATCCAAAAGATTATTGTAAATGGTGCGGACAATCTGAGAAGCCGCCGCACTGCTGTTTTCCTGCAAGATTCGACCGACCCGCTCACTGCCGAATCGATCTCCTTTAAGGTTTGTCGCCTCAAGTAAGCCGTCAGTTGTAAAAACAATCGTATCACCTTTGTGCATCGTGATTTTCCGCACCTTTAAGAAAGGCGCAATATTCTTTACAAAACCGAGAACCCTTCCCTCCCCTTGGATTTCGATTGCATTCTTATATGAACTGATATACATCGACATCAGCGGGATACCGCAGTTTAAGTAGTAAATCGTATTGGTAGGAAAATCGATAATGCCGAAAAGCCCCGCAAAGAAAGTTCCTCGCGGCAGATTATCTTTTATAAACCGATTTACCTTTGTTACCAGTTCTTTAAAATCGGAGATTGTTTGCAAATAGGTATGAATAATCGATTTTAAAATGACCATCGACATACTGGCGCTTAAACCCTTACCGGAAACATCGCCGATAAGGAACATCGCCCGCTTTTCATTCAACGTAATATAGTCGATAAAATCACCGCCAAGCTGATGTGCCGAATACGCAACGGAATCCATGGTAAAGTGATGCGCTTCGAGCTTATCTTTATAGTTCTGGATGGAACCGATAATTTGGTCGGACATCTCAACTTCACGATCGATCGTAACGATAATATCTTGCTTGGAGATATTCCTAAGGTAATAGATAACCAAAAAGAAATATGAATACATATTGGACAATACACGTATGTCGTACGGACTATACTCCGCACTATGCGTTTTAGGCGCTAACAAGATACAGCCGATAAGCTTTTGCCCTTCCCTCATAGTGATAAGAATCTCGGTTTGCGTCGTTTCAAAAATATCAAGCAGCTCATCTCTTATAGACTCATAAAGATAATTGGCAATGAGTTCCGTTTTTGTAATGACGACATTATTTTGATTAAGCAGATATTCAAAACAGGCAAGATTTGCACTCATCGTATTATGATGATCAAAGTCCGAATACACCGTCTGCAAATTCATATTTTCATCGCTGACAAGAATATCGAGCCCTTTACAGGTAATATGCTGCTTCATCATTTTGGGAAAGGCTTCCAAAATTGCATCATGCCCCTTTCCAAAATCGAGTTTTTGCAGTTCGGCATCCAACGTTGCCTCGTAATCCGCAGTTTTTCCGAATACATACTCAAGCTTACCGGCAATAAAGTCTCGTATAAAGAAAAGAATAACGCACGAAACCGTAATTAAAGCAACCCAACCGCCGACCGAATGAATAAATTGCATAATAAAGGATGTCGTAAAACCTGCTGCCCCGGCAAATAGAGCGGTGAAAAAGATAAACCGGATAAGGCCGAATACGATTTGTTTAATATCAAAGACACACGTAAGCGAAAATATGGAATTATCCAATGCCAACATTGCAGCATAACCGAACGGTATAAATGCAAATGCCCAAGAAAACACCATAAAATAATGGCTCTCCGCAACCCATACTGCAAGGCCGAGTCCGATGGCAAACCCATGCAAAAGAAGCTGCTGCCGGTGAATATTGCTTTTAACAAAAAACATTTTTATAAAGCATATGGCAATTGAAAGCACAGGGACAAAAAATATGTAAATATACATAAAGAGCCGAGCGCCGCTCAGTCCCTGAACGACATCACGCTGTGAAAAGTAAAAGCCCCTCAACGGGTTCCATTGAAATCTGCCGATGTAAAATACGATAAGACCGATACCCGCGATATGGAATACTGCATTAATCTTTTGGAGTACTTTATAAGCTTTGACTTCCGCAATAACAAAAACCATATCAAGGATGTGGTAAGAAGCAAGTAACATAAACAGCCAAGCGCACATCGATACGATACGCTGTATCGATGCTTGCCCATAAAAGACCAAATGAACCGACACTGCAATACAAAGTGCAATAGCCGTAGCAGGAACCGTAACCTTATTTAACAGAACATTGATGCGGTTCGCCTGACGAAACGAAAGATACAACGAATTTATAAAGAGTAAAATAACACAGAAATACGTAAAGAAAATTAAACCCATACATTATCCCTTTAACTTTACTGCTAAAATAGTGGTGTCATCGCGAAACGCTTTCGCAGCACTATAGTTAAGTCCGAAGTTCGCTGTTTTTTCGACAATGACAGAAGCTTCCGACGACGCAAAAGATTTAATCGATTCAACATATACTTCGTTGCTGCCAAGTTCCACGCCTTCCTCATTGGTAATTTCGGGAATACCGTCCGTTGTAATAAACAGCAAGTCGTTGCGATACAAAGGTTTTTCGGCAACGGTTACCGAATCGATATCGATAATACCGATAACGGAACAATTTGATTCAAGCAGCTTTACTTTATAGCCTTCCGCAGCACGGGTAAAAATCATCGGCGCTTCCATCGAAGCGTTTACATAGCGTATTTTCATCGCCTTTGTGTCGATTACGCCTAAAAACACAACGGTATATTTATCAAGTAAATTCATACGCTTAATAGCGCTGTCTATCGCGAATATCAAACCGGCAAGGTCTTCTTTATTTTCCATAATCCGTATCGTGTTTACGACGACACCCATCACAAGCGCTGCGGCAAGCCCCTTGCCGGAAACATCACCCGTAATAATAAGCGTTTTATCTTCGTTGATGGGAATAATATCATAATAATCGCCCGACACGTTTACTAACGGACGGAAATAAACACCTATTTCCAAATTGTCAAGCGCCGGTATTTTTTGCGGCAGGAATGATCGCTGGGTATTGGCAACCATCTGCCATTCCTGCGCAAGTTCCGAATAATACAAAAGTTGTGCCAGTGTTTTTTCGCGTCTCGAATAATTTTTAAACTCCGTAAAAAACTGACGAAAAACTTCCGGTTCAACAGCGCGAATGTACCGGCAGATAATAAAAAGACGAGCGGAACCGTATGCAATAACAAGCCCCCGCGCCTTTTTCCTGTCGGAAGTCATCTGCATATCGGAATCCAATAAATAAATATTTTCTCCCCAGTGGTTCAGCCATTCAACCGAAAAACGATGCGCCAATTTTGCATATACATCAGGATCCGAAATATATGCCGAAGCGCTGTTATAGACCACCAAATCCGTGTCGGTATTGGTGAGCAGTACGGAGCAATCCGCCTTGTATTCCAGTTCCTGTTGAATAGCTTCGATGAGGTTTTCGCGTGTATAACAAAAGCGAAGGCTGTTGATAAAGGAATCAAAGAGGGCTGTTTCCGTCTCTTTATAGACCCCTTCCCGTACCCGACGGGATAAAAAAGAAGTTCCCATCGAAACCATAATGGAAGCAATAACAAAGATTGCAAAGGCAAAACCGAAACGAGTAAGAAAGCCGAAATTAGGAAGCATCCGGTATTGTGTTACCATCAATGTAAGGTCTTTTGCCGAAATCAGCCGTCCCAAAAACGAAAAGCGAGGGCTCAACGCGAGCATAAAAGCTGAAAAAATCAAACTGATGCCGGTAAAAATAACTAATTTACCCCAAAACTCCTGTTGTTTTCGTATCATGCGCTACAACCTCGTAACCATTTTAATTTACTTTAAATACGAATAACACCGACCTGCCTTTATCCGACCGGCCAGTGTTATTCCATATCACTATTTTTACGTGACTTCCAACCCGTTATTTCATGGTATTGACGGCAGGCTTGTCGTTAACAAGCGCCGCATCGCACCAATCCCAGTTCTTAACAAACCGTATATCCCAATTCTTAACCCGCTTGTTAACAGCACAAAGTCTTATGCGGTATGCGGTCGGAACTGCGGCCGCTTCTTCCAGTATATTTTCGTCCCATTCCTTATAGGCTTGAGCGCGGAATGCCTCGTCAAAGGAATCTTCCGAAGAAATCTTAGCGAGCAGTTCATCATTTTTCTCATTAACCCAGCGGAGCCGGTTAAATTGAGCCTCTCTGCCGTAAAGACCGTTCGGACGGGGATTTGAACCTACCCCCCATGCAGCCATATACATTTCCACGGCAGGGTCATCGTTTCTCAGTCTATCATAAAAGGCATTGAATTCAATCAGCCGACCATCGTTCAGCGCAACGTTTAACCCAACGTCTTTCCAGTTTTGGATATAGTAATTTGAAATCGGTGCTGCTACATCGCTGCCGCTCATATACAAGAAATTGATCTTGAGCGGTTTTCCATCCGGCGTTTCGCGGTAGCCGTCTCCGTCAACATCCTTATAGCCTGCTTCGTCGAGCAACTGTTTCGCTTTTTCGGGATTGTAGGAGTATCCTTTCCGGTTTATATCGTAAAATCCGGGGTGATACGGCGTAATAAAGGAGTTGGCGGTAAACCGTAAGCCATGGTAGTAGATATCGTTTATTCCATCGTTATCCATCGCATAACCGAGCGCCTGACGCAAGGCCTTATCCTTAAATTTGCCGCCGTCGGGGAACATTTCACATTCGCCTTTTTCTTTATTCCATACACCGAACTTAAAGCCTAAATACCCATAGGCGCCCTCTACATTACAGATAAAATCAAGATTATCAACTTTCAATTTCGGTTTTCCGTTTTCATCAAATACCGTTCTTCCTTCGTCATCAAGTTCGACAAATTGATCATACAACTCGGCTTTAAAATAATCGACAATATCCACCTCACCGGCCTTCAAAGCTGCGGCAAGAGATGTCGGTGCAATCCGTTTCATAATCAACTTATCAACTGCGATTTTTCTGCCGTACCAATAGGGATTGGGTACATATTCGATAATATCACCCTCGACCATAGAATTGATCACAAAGGGACCGCAGGAAAGTGGTGTTTTCCGTACGCGGTCGTGAGAAGCCATTTCCGCCAATGGAATATCTTTAAGATAATGATATGGTTCCGCATTATAGGTGATACCGGATCCCCACAGAATACCGGGTTCATAATCTATAAAGGTTACTTCTACCGTTTTATCGTCTATCTTTTTAACACCGGAAATATTTTTAGCCTTGCCTTCATGGTAGTCAACCATCCCAACGACATTTATATAGCGGCTATCATAACGAACACCGGTATAGTCGGGATGTCCGATACACTCATAGCAGAAAATAATATCCTCAGCAGTTACCGGTACACCGTCCGACCATGTGAGCTCCGGATTAATATGATAGGTAGCGGTTTTCTTTTCACGGTCGAATGTCATAGCACAATAACCCTCCCGAATTTCGTGATTGGGACCATCAACCATGAAGTTAGCCAACATCGGCAGCATTGCCTCATACGTCGGATTATCTTCATATAAGAACGTATTGAATATCCCCTTCCACGGTGTATCGTTGACAAGACCGCAGACCAGAGTACCGCCGGCAAGTGTTTCCCCTTCCCGTTCGATCATTTGCGGAAACAACAATTTTAATTCTTTATTTGCTTCCTTCTCCCCGCCGCTTTGTGCAGCTTGCTTTTGTTCGGTCTTGCCGCCGCAGCTTGCAAGTACCATCATTACCACGCATAAAAACGCAGCAATTTTTAAACTCTTTGACATTATTTTCCTCCTCTTAAAACTCTCAAAAAACCGGTTAGGTTTTTAAAGATGCTCTCTTTATTTATAACGCTGCTTTGCATCGGAGGCGCGTTTTATCGTTTGTCCGACGTAGTTAATACACAGCATTAACACCATAATAAGAATAGACGCAGGCAGCCATACCCACAGCTTACCGGAAATGGTTCCCGGATCGCGCGCATAGCCGATCAGCGTACCGAGCGACGGTGATGTCGGCGGGAGTCCGAAACCTAAAAAGCTCATTCCCGTTTCGATACCGATATTACCTGCCATACCGAGCGTAAAGTCAACGATAATAATCGAAGCAATATTCGGCAAAATGCCGCCGTACATAATCTTAAAGTCACTTGTTCCCATAATACGCGATGCGTTCACATAATCGCGGCGGTTCTCGGACAAGGCCTTACTGCGTACAAGCCTGGTAATATGCACCCAATAAAAAAAGGACATGATACAAATAAATGTCCAAATATTATAGGACGGTACGATGGTTACAAAGACGATAATCAACATAACCACCGGCAAAATCATAATAAAGTCGCAGATACGCATGATGATGTTGTCGACCCTTCCCCCGTAAAAGCCGGTAATCAGGCCGAAAAAGACGCCAACGATTTCGGTGATAATGGTTACGCTGAAAGCGATTAAAATGGAATTACGCGCGCCGATAATCAGCTGAGGCAAAATCGGCCGCCCGCCGAGGTCTGCCCCGAGCAGGAATTTTTTACCGGGTACCGAAAACTTATCCCGTAAGCTTACCTTCATAACCGTTTCCGTATCCAGCACAAAGCCGCCGATGATAATCACTGCAAAGATAATAACCAATATACCGAGCGCAACGATTGCCACCTTATCATGTTTAAATTCCGTCTTTACAATCTTCCAAAATGACGGCACGGAAGACATTTCTTTTAACGTCGCTTCATCTATAGTATCAATATCAAATGCCGTTTTTTCCATACCTACCTCTTTACTCAATTCTGATCCGCGGATCGACGATGATCATAATAATATCCGAAATCAAGCTGCCGAACAGAGCCAGTGTACCGTACAATAAGGTGAGTGCATTGATAACCGAATAATCACGTGACATAATCGATTCGATGAACAACATGCCCATTCCTTGATACATAAAAATCGTTTCGACGAATATTGAACCGGCGAGCAAGCCTGTTACCGTAAAGCCGAAAAAGGCCGCTATCGGCAATAAGGAATTGCGGAAAATATGGTGGGTATACACCTTGTCGATCGGTACGCCCTTGCTCCGAGCCGTTTTAACGTAATCTTGACTTTTTGCATCGATAATCTCGTTGCGGAGATATTGTACGATACTTGTTGTACGCAGTACCGCCGCCGTAATTGCAGGAAGCAGCATGTGATACAGGCGGCTTACGATAAAGCGCCCCCTGTGCCCCATCGCATCCAGCCCGACAAACCCCGACGTGGGAAAAATCTTGAGCCGATAGCCAAACAGCAAAAGACTCAAGAGAGCCAGGATAAAGGTCGGAATTGCATACGTGATAAAGTTATAGACCAATACCGCCTTATCGAATTTAGACCCGTTATACCGCCCTGCGCGAATACCGAGCGGTACGGCAATCGCATACGTCAAAATAACGGTTAAAAGCGAAAGCCACAGGGTGTTTTGCGCGGGTAATAGAATTTTATCTTTTACCGGAATTTTATACGTATAAGAGACACCAAAATCACCGTGCAGCAGAATACGCCCCATCCAGTTCTTATACTGAACCGGCCATGGGGCATTTAAACCTGCTTTTTCCCGCAGTTCTTCAATACGGCGCGCATCAACATTCGGATTATTTATCAGACCGGTAAAGGGATCGCCGGGCATCATCTTTCCGATTAGGAACACCAAAATACTCAATACAAACAGCTGCGGTATCATAATAAGGATACGGCGTACTATCGTTTTCCACATACTCTTCCCCCTAATCCTTCAACGCAGCGTAATGGGTGTCGCTTATTTTCTTTAAATCGTACACTCGCCCTTCGGGACTAAAGTAACGCTCCGATTCACGCTCATATATTTCTTCAATTTCGGCACGGCGTTTTTTATATTCGCTGCGTATTTCGACATTCATTTCAGGGATTGCTGCGATAAGCCGCTTGGTGTAGATATGCATCGGATTGCGGTAAATATCTTCCCGCGTTCCCGCCTCTACGAACCGGCCTCGGTACATAATGTAGATGTAATCGCACATGTGCTTGACAACGCCTAAGTCATGCGAAATGAACAGATAGCTTAGCATAAATTCACGCTGAATTTCTTTAAGAAAGTTGAGAATTTGCGCCTGCACCGAAAGGTCAAGCGCGGAAACCGGTTCGTCCGCCACGATGAGCTGCGGATTAACGGCGATTGAACGCGCAACACCGATACGCTGCCGCTGCCCGCCCGAAAACTCATACGGGTATTTATATAAGCCGTCGGGCGGTATCCCGACAATCTGCAAGAGCGAAAGTACCTTCTTTAATTCTTCATCCTTTGAAAGCCGTTCAAAGTTTCTGATAGGCTCTGCAATAATGTCACGGATACGTTTTTTGGGGTCGAGGCTCGACATAACGTCCTGAAACACCATTTGTACGTTTTGGTTATACTTAATTTTTCTCCGCTGCGCCTTGGTATTTACAAGGTTTCCTTCGTAGCGGATTTCGCCGCCGGTAGGCTGCTCCAATCCGACAATTGCTTTGCCGATGGTGGTTTTTCCGGAACCGGACTCCCCGATAAGGCCGTAGGTTTTTCCTTCTTCAATCTGAAAAGAAACGCCGTCTACCGCCCGTACGTGATCCTGTATCGTGTTAAAAAAGCCGCCGCGGATAGGGAAATGTACTTTTAAATCTTTTACTTCCAATAATGCCATATCCGCCTCCTCTAAACCTCACCCTCGAACCGGAAATTTTTCCAGCAGGAGCAGCGGACAAAATGTCCGGGACTTACTTCGTGCAAGACCGGAGACTCTTCGTGTTCTTCGGCAGCAATCCACGGAATACGGTCGGCAAAACGGCAACCCGTATGCTTGAGTTTTTTAAGCGACGGCACCATACCTTTAATAACGTGCAGCATATCGTCGTCTTTATCCGCCTGCGGAATCGATTTAAGCAAAGAACGCGTATACGGATGCAAGGGATGAGTAAACAATTCCTGCACGGCAGCCTGTTCGACGATTTGCCCCGCATACATAACTGCAACGCGGTCGGCCACCTGTGCGACGACACCGAGGTCGTGAGTAATAAGGATAATACCCGCCTTGTGTTCTTCCTGCAGGTCTTTGATAAGATCGAGAATCTGTGCTTGAATGGTTACGTCGAGCGCCGTCGTCGGTTCATCGGCAATGATAAGCGACGGATTACAAGACAGCGCTGTTGCGATAAGTACCCGCTGCCTCATTCCGCCGGAAAGCTCATGCGGAAACCGCTGCGCCGTACGCTTTGGGTTCTGGATACCGACATCGTTTAAAAGCTGCAGTACCCGCTCCTGCCGCTCTTTTTCGTTGAGACTGGTGTGGTACAGCAGGGCTTCTTCAATCTGCTTCCCTACCCGCTGCAGCGGATTAAGCGATGCAAGCGGATCCTGAAAGATAAATCCGATATCCTTTCCGCGGATTTTGTTCATCTCGTCTTCGGGGAGTGTCAGTAAGTCTCTGCCGTTCAGGAGGATTTCGCCCGAAACGCGGGTAAAGCGCATATCGTGCAACCCCATAACGGACATTGCGATAGTGCTTTTCCCGCAGCCGGATTCCCCAACAATAGCAAGCATCTCATTGGGATGAACGTCAAACGACACCCCGTCAACGGCATCATAGTAGTTGCCATCGATACGGAAAGCCGTGTGCAAATTTTTAACGGTTAATAAATTGTTTTGTTCCATGGTAGTTTACTGTATTTATAACCTTTTTTTTAATAGTTATGTAATACGGTATCACGGATACGCAAATTTTGCAACCGGAAAAACAAAAAAACAAAAAATCAGGGTAACTGCATCAGGCTCTTTGTTATCCCCGCAGAATAATTGAGGCCGTTCAACCAGAACTGCCAAGGATGGCAGAGGTTCCATACAGCAGCGATGTTTTGTGCACACACAAAACTCGCCTTCAACTGTTGTACACGGATGTACAACAGTTGAAGATGGTTC
>CAJPTT010000034.1 GCA_905373565.1 uncultured Treponema sp.
ATCGGACACCGTATGGAAAAAGCAGCGGCAAGCGCTGTTTTTTTTCGCAATAATCCGGTCGAGGTTTTGCTGTGCCGTGATGAGTGCTCGCTCGTTGTGTTCCACCAGATGAAGCTCGGTAGCTTTATCCGTTAAAAAAGCGGAAAACGTCCCGACGCCTGCATAAAAGTCGAGTATTCGCGTATAAGTCGGCATATCAACAATGGGGCCAATCAGTTTTTCAAGCATTGCAATATTCGATTGAAAAAAGCCGAATACGCTAAAATTCAACACGGCATCCTTCACACGTGCCGAAGCGTTGGGATTAACCGGACTGTAGACAGTATCTTGTGCGAAAACATGGTACCGATCTTTGTCAATCTTTTTATTGCGGGAGAAAAGTTTTTGCAGTGTGCCTTGCTGCAACACGGTACGCAATGCATGCGCCGCGATGGGGCAATCTTGTACAGAGATAACGGTGTTGCTTGCAAATCCGTGCATTCCGATGGTTCCGTTTTTATCTGTGTGAAATTGAAACCTGTTCCGGTATTCCCATGCGGGGCCTGCGATAAAAACCGGCGGACGTTCGGGGGCAATATGTGCTCGGTTAAAAAGTTCTTCTACCATTGCCTGACGGAGTGTTTGCTGATATGCGTCATCCGCCATTTGCAGATTACATCCGCCGCATCGCCCGAAATACGGGCAGGACGGTTCAGTTCGGTGCGGAGAAGGGGTAATGACTTTTTTAATAACGGCCTCGCTGTAATCGCGTCTGTTTGCCGTAACAGTGATGTCGAGTTTTTCATCGGGGAGCGCAAAAGGGATAAACACCGTTTTCCCGTCTATCCGCGCAAGAGCTTTCCCTCCGAATACGATCTTTTCCGTAGTAACTCGCATGAAATGCAGTATACAGGAAACCGGAGATTTTATAAAGGCGGTCGGCTATAGGCGAAGTATAGAAGGAACTGCACAGTTGGTCTCCAATGTAGACTTGGTTCCTAAGGTTCGAAAGGAAACAGCCGCTCTATTTCACCACGATATTGCCTTTGGAATCTGCAATGGAAATACGCGCGACAACCGAATAATTAAAATCCAGATAATCATCTTGAATGCCGTCGGAAAAGATGATGCCGTTTTCTCCCATCCTCGATTCAACGCAGAAATCCGTACCGGGGGTAATAGAACCGAAAATAATCTTTGTACCGGTGTTGACGCTCGGGAACGGTTCCCTCACGGCAAAGGTGAGTTGTTCTTTGCCCCAATCGATGACGGACTTCGCTTTAATTGTTTTGATAAGCGGCCGGTAATTCCCGAAGCGCCTGCCAATACGCTTTTCATCCAACCGGAACGTCCGAGCGGCGTAGAAACGATAATGCCGCTTGAAGATTGATTTTCTACGGCTCCGTCAACCGTAATAGCATACCGCGCCGACGCATGATTTTTAACACCGATAAAAAAATCATTGACGGCATACAGCACCTGATTATCGGAAAGCTGTACTTTCGCTTTGGTAACCTGCTTTACGGTTGCCTCATCATTCAACGCCTGCCTGATAACCGTTCCGGCCTCATCCACGGAAAACTGAGATAGGACTCCGTCCCACCTGCTCGGATCGGGATTAATGCCGATCAGTTTTTGCGCTTCCAGATATTTCAGAGTATTGGCGATAAGACCGTCCTGTCCGACGGTGATAACCGTATCATTTTTGCCGAATATAAAATTCGGTAAAAATTTCCAGTCGATAACTTGTACGTTGCCGATACCTTGCGCGGTTTTTACCAGCCTATCCAATACCGCATAGTACGTTTCGTGTTCCGCTTCATAATCCTTAAAATCCGCATTCAGATGTTCGATGTAAAATTGAGCCTGCTGCTTTGTATTAAACCGCGCGACAAGCGCATCCAAACGAGTCGGACGGCGGATAATAATCAGCCTGTCCATTATTTTTTCATCAGCTGCTGTAATAGTTCCGAACTGATGTTCAGTTCACCGATTTTACCGGCATTTTCCGCGAGTCCGGTAAACGCATTTGCGATCAGCTTTTCGGGCGCCATACCGATTGAAGAAAGCGCTTTGATAATTTCGGGATTGATCTTGGACATCGGCTCCAGAACGGCGTTCAGTGAATAGGCTTTAATATCCGCCTCGGTCTTCTTGTTCTTAACGGAAATTTCAATAAGCTTCGCATTTTCCTGCTCCTGCTTAATTTTGAACGCCATATCTTCCTGTAAAATAACCCGCTTCTTTTCTTGAACCGCTCGTTTTCCCTCCATGTGCGCTTCCATAATTTGCCGTTGTTTTTCTTCAACTGCAATCTGCGTGTTCAATTCGTTTTCTTTTATTTTTCGCTCCTGCTCTACCGCTGCATTACTTCAAATTTTACAAATCGCAATCCGAACATATCGGCTCTCCTCTGATAACTGATACAGCATAATGCAATGACTTTTTACACCTAATCCAATCTTTTTATTTTGATAAACCGTACTTCTTGCCTGTAAGCGATCACCATTGTAAGAATTGAGGACAGTATTAAGACTCCGCCGTTTATCAATAGATCTCTTCTAACCAGCTTTGCGATGTCCGGTTCAGTGAATATAAGCTCCGGCGTTTCTTTTAAAACGTCAAAGAAACTAATAAGTTCATTGTCGGGGTTTTCGTGTACTACCTCGTAGATACGCCAGCCGTATTCCAATACGGTTGCCGCTGCGAGCGCGATACATAACACAATAAAAATCATAACGATGGCTTTTACGGTTGTTTTTTTCCCCAACCGTTTATATACAGCATAGGATATTGCGCTGAGTACGACTGGAATCGCCCAAACATAGAGGTTCATTTTTCCGACGATAACATACAGTATGATTCCCGCTAATGCAACACCGATAACGCCCAATGTACCGAGTAAAAAATTTTCTTGCGTGTTTTTGTCTTTTTCTTTTTGATCGGTAAGATCGGCTTCTTTTTCCGCCCGCTCTGCCTCGGTTAGATACAGGTATTGTTGTCCTATTTGAAACAACCGTATCGTTCCATCATTTTTACCATAGATAAATCCGCCGGATTTATACTTATTCTCTATCAGGAATGGGATGACGGTATCATTCAGCAAATCAAATGTTTTCTTATAATTGCCTAATGCGGGCGTAGGATATTCAAAGATTAATGTTGCGTTATCGATACGCGTTTTTACCTTTTTTATTTCGCAAAGCCGCGCCTGCAAAAGAGCGAACAAGTCTTCTCCATTTTCTGCCTTAGAAGCGCCGATGGTAAGGATACATTTCTTCGCATTGGCATCTACGTGAAAAATCGTATAAAACCCTTGTAACATCCCCGCATATACATTCTTATATTTTTTAAATTGATAATCCTTTAATAAAAAGTCTAAACTTCCCATGAGTGTTCCTCTTTGAGTAAATAAGTTGCGCCGCAAATAATGAGGTGCTTTTGAAAATGAATTTTTCTGTGACTATAGGGCATCTCTAAAAAGATAAAGAGACGAAAGGCTATACGAACCGTATCTGCCCCTGGCTGCGCGGCTCAGTCCGTATCACCGGAACTGTATCATAGCTTCCGTCTCTTCTCATTTAGGATCTGCTTACGCGATAATGCCCATCCCTTTTCCGACCTTTTCGAAGATGGCGATAGCGCGGTCGAGCTGTTCGGTGGTGTGTCCTGCCGTTACCATGCAGCGGACACGGCCGGTGCCCTTGGGTACGGTGGGGAACACGATCGGCCCGATGAATAAGCCGTTATCGAACAGCTTTTTGGAGAACTCAAGGGTCTTCGCTTCTTCCCCGATGATGACCGGCGTAATGGGGGTTTCGCTGTATCCGGTGTTAAAGCCGAGGTGAGCGAGCTTTTCTTTGAAGTAGCGGGCGTTTTTCCACAGCCGGTCGGTGTATTCGGTTGATTCCATGAGCATTTTGATGGCTTCGATACAAGCGCCGATAGCGGCAGGGGGCAAGCCCGTAGAGAACAGGAAGGGGCGTCCGCGGTTTTTCAGCCAGTCGATGGTAACCTGCTTACCGGCAACGTAGCCGCCGACAACGCCGATTGCCTTGGACAGGGTGCCGATTGCAAAGTCGACTCTGCCGTGCAGGTGGAAGTGGTCAACGGAGCCGCGTCCGCTTTCGCCTAATACGCCGCTGGCATGGGCGTCATCCACGTAGGTTAAGCACTCGTATTTTTCCGCAAGCTCAACGATTTCCGGCAGCTTGGCAATGTCGCCGTCCATGGAGAACACGCCATCGGTGATGATGAGGATGTTGCGGTAATTGGGGCGCTTCTCTTTTAAAACCCGCTCTAGGTCTGCCATGTCGGAGTGCTTAAACACTGCCTTATCGGCTTTTGAAAGGCGGGAGCCGTCGATGATGGACGCATGGTTCAACTCATCGGACAAGATGAGGTCGCCCTTATCGGTAACCGCTTGGATAACACCGGCGTTGCAGTTAAAGCCTGACTGAGCCAGCACCGCTTCTTCCCGCTTGAATGTAGCAAGCAGAGTTTCAAGTTCATCGTGGATTTTCATGTTGCCGATGATGGGGCGGACTGCTCCTGCACCTGCGCCGTAGGTTTCGATCGCTGCGATTGCCGCCTTCTTTAAGCGGGGATGGTTTGCAAAGCCCAGATAGTTATTTGATGAAAGGTTGATAACTTTCTTTCCATTAATAACACATTCCGCCTCGTTCGGCCCGTCAAGGGTTACCGGTACCTTATACAAGCCTTGCTCTTTTAATTCCCGTACTTTTTGTTGTAAAAAAGCCATTTCGTGGATGTTACTCATCGTTTTCTCCTCAGTAAAGTGAAAATATTGATACCATGCTGCGCTGCCGGTTCAGCCGGAAACAGCGCATTTGCAGCGTTTCTTTATTTCTGTGCCGAGTGATACGCAACACCGAGCCGCTTGCTCAGTTTTTCCAACATATCGACGGTCATGGTTTCCAGTGTGTATTCGGGCTTCCAGTTCCATTCTTGCCGTGCGCAGGTGTCATCGATGGAGTTCGGCCATGAATCGGCGATAGCCTGCCGCATGGGGTCAACCTTGTAGGTCATCTGAAATTCCGGGATGTGCTTTTTAATTTCCGCTGCGATAATTTCCGGCGTGAAGCTCATGGAAGCGATATTAAAGGCGTTGCGGTGGACCAAGTTTGCCTCATCCGTTTCTAAAAGCTGCTGCACTGCTTTGAGTGCGTCGGGCATATACATCATGTCCATATAGGTGCCTTCTTTAATGAAGCACTCGTATTTTTTGTTTTTCAGCGCTTCGTAATAAATGTCAACGGCATAGTCGGTAGTGCCGCCGCCGGGCGGAGTTGTATACGAAATAAGACCGGGGAACCGCACGCCGCGGGTATCAACACCGAAGCGCTTGTGGTAGTAGTCGCAGAGCAGCTCGCCCGAGACCTTTGTTACGCCGTACATTGATGTCGGGCGTTGAATGGTGTCCTGCGGAGTTTTATCTTGCGGGGTACCCGGGCCGAAAGCTGCGATGGAGCTGGGGACAAAGAACCGGTATTTGTTTTCCCGAGCAATTTCCAGCATATTATACAACCCGTGGATGTTGATATTGAATGCCATTTGCGGCTCGCGTTCCGCAACGGCAGATAAGAGCGCTGCTAAGTGTATAACGGTGTCAACTTTGTGTTTTTTACATACATCGGCAACCTTCTGCGGTTCCAACACATTTAATTGTTCAAAATGCCCGGATTCAAGCACTTCCGGCATGTCTTTTTTAACTACATCACTTGCAATAACATTGCTGCCGCCGTAGGTCTTGCGCAGGTGCATAACCAGCTCACTGCCGATTTGCCCGAGCGCACCTGTGACCAATATCGTTTTCATTTTGATATTACCTCCTCAGATAATACACTTTTACCTTCGCATGAAATTTTAAATAAAATTTCGTGCATTTTATTTTAAGGAAGGGCAAACGCATCAGACAAATGTGTAAAAACTCAGAATAAGAGTTTACCGCATAGAACCGACGCTTTTGAAAAGAGACTTTACGTTAGCCTTTTGAAAAGAGAGCGGTAGATACAAGGAGATAGGCAAAAAAGCACCGCAGGCGTATCTTTGATACGTTGAGGATACTTTTTTGCCGTACGACACAGTAGATACCCCTCTATTTTCAAAAGAACAGGTTGAACAGCCCCAATTATTTTGCGGGGTTATTAGGTAATTGTCTGATGCGTTTGCCCTGATATATTTAGTATATCACCGCTATTCCGATTTTGCTATAATAAAATAATGAATGACACTATTTTAGCAGATGAAGCCAAGGGCTTCATGAAGAAAAAGAATTTCTTGCCGGTTCTTTCCGGACTCTTTATCGGTGTGTTGGTACTGTCGAATATTCTGGCAGTAAAAATGGTGCAGATCGGCCCCTTCGTATTTGACGGGGGCACGCTGCTTTTTCCGTTTTCGTATATCTTCGGCGATGTGTTAACTGAGGTGTACGGCTATCGGGATACGCGGAAAGTCATTTGGACAGGTTTTGTCGTCCTCATTTTTATGACGTTCAATGTCTGGCTGGTGAGTATTCTGCCGGCAGAGGGCAGCTGGAATCTGCAAAGCGATTTTAATAATATTTTGCTGCAAATGCCCCGCATCAGCGCAGGCAGTATCTGCGGTTACTTTATCGGTGAGTATAGCAATTCTACCGTTCTTTCTAAAATGAAGGTGCTTACGAGCGGTAAACACCTGTGGATGCGCACCATCGGTTCAACCTTGGTCGGGGAGCTGCTGGACAGTATCATTTTTGTAGCGATTGCCTTTTCGGGATTGTACGCATCTTCCGTCTTAATTGTGATGGCTGTTTCCAATTATCTTTTTAAGACGGCGATAGAAGTAATTTGCACTCCCTTTACCTATCTGGTTGTAAACTTCTTTAAAAAACACGAACAACTTGACACCTACGACTATGGTGAGCGGTACAATCCGCTGCCACAGTTTAGCAGGTGATCGCCATAGAGTATTTTAATACCGTCATCGGTTTTCCGATTTTTAGCGATTCCGATGCGGTAACTCAACTTTCATAATATCCGTCTCCGGTAGTCCGCTACCCGCTTACAACTTCAAAGCCTACTTTTTTAAGTCTTTCGGTTAGCGCATCAACCCTGACAGCAGTACGCCGATGCTTATATATCGATGATAAAATACTCATGCTCGGTATTTTTGATAAATCGCTGCAGGTCGCCGGAATCGATAAAAACCGTTGCAGTATTTTCATTCGGATGGAAAGTTAAAATACGATATTCGTCGAGCATTGCTTTATCAAAGTATACGGTTACGTCATGTGAGGTATTGTTTAATAAACCGAACGGCGACACCACTCCTGCTGCAAGACCGAGCTTTTCCGCCAATAATTCTGCAGAGCAAAACTTAAATTCTTTTTCTTCAAGTATTTCCGCACACTTTTTCATATCAAGCCGTTTTACATCATCCATAATGAGTAGAATGCATCGTTTTTTGTTCCTATTCCGTAAAAAGAGCGTTTTTGTCCGGCAGCCTTCTTTGCCTTCGATATATTTGTCGGCTTCTTCTGTTGTTAAAGCCGGTGGGTGTTCAACTACTTCGTATTTGATGCCCATATCCTGTAATGCTTTGTAAACGTGTTCGGCAGGTGTCATAAAAATCTCCTTATGCATGTTATATGGGAAACCTCTAAATTCGACCGAGTTTTTAGAGATTCTCTAGAGGTCTTAAGCATTATAACATAAAGAAAATAAGATACAACACATCGGATTTTCCGGAGCAGGACAGGACTTGCATAAAAAGTTCCATCAGTGTAGGCTTTATAATATGCCTGTTTTATGCAGCGCTATTTTTACGCTATGGTGTCTTGAAGAGAAACGAGCCGCCTAAGGAGTGTTTATGAAGAAACCGATTGTGTCGGTGATGGTTGCTTTACTTTTTCTTAGTTCCCTTTTCGCAGAGGAAGGAGGGGAACATGTGGCAGAGGCAAAATCAAAAGTAAAATATTCAACAAATATCAATGTCGCTATCGCTTGGCCGTTAGAAGCCAAACTGAGTGTGACGGAAACAATCAAAGTTCCATTCCTGAATTTTAATACTGCGTTTACGCGAGGGAATAATATTGCGTTTAAGCTGCGAGCAGAGCTTTCACCTGTTACCCTTGAAGGGAAGTTTGATGTGGTGTGGACGCCGGTTGCCTTTTTAGAGCTGTACGGCGGCGCAAGTATCGGATCGGGATGGTCCATTATCACTAAAAGTAAATTAGGGTCTGTTCACGGCCTTGCCTTTAATGCTGCAAATGCCGCCGGGAAAACAACATTTACCCCTATCAATTTTACACGTGCTTTTTATTCCACAAACCTCGGCGGAGCCGTTCAGTTTGACTTGGGGGCAATTATTCCAGCCGATTGGACTCACATAATATTTAGAATGGATCAATACTTTTTATATCGGGGTGTTACAGGCGCCGATTCGTTTACTTCATGGGTATTCCAGAATGATGGCGGAACAAATAGAAACGGATGGACTTATTTCGGCTCTTATGTGCTGGGATATCAAATGCCGCTGCCGTTACAACTTATTGCATTTCAGATAGAAACAAAAAAGACATTGTTTCGCGGTGTTCATGCCGGTCTTGACAAAAGCGCTTGGGGAGAAGACCTGTTCAGTGTAGTATTCGGCCCAATCTTGAATTTTAAGATAACCGATATTTTTACGATTACACTTATAGCGCAGTTGAAAACCGTTCATATGTATAATTCACCCGACGATACTCTATTTTATCAATATAGGACAATCGATAAGAGTATAGCGGATAAGGTTAAATTTAAGCGCGTTGCGGTTATTTTCGACGTTACAATTCCGCATAACTAACAAATAGTCTTCCTTTTGTGCGAAATTTTGTTTAAAATTTCGCACGCTTTATTTATTCGTGCGGAGAATTTAATACCTATCGTTTATTTCACGTGCATAGTAAAAACACCCTTCCAATCGATCGGAGGCGGTGAACTTCGATAATGCGCTATTCGTTCCAAGAAAACTTTTGCCGGTTTATCGTTATATTTTTCCACGCATTCCAAAAAATATTTTTCGGCAGTCTTCCATTTCCGCTGACGATAATAGTCAAGTCCCGTTTCAAAAACCTTTTTTAAATCATAAACTTTGTCGTCGACATCTTTTTTGGCCTCTTGCAAAATTTCAAAAATACGCACGGCTTCAGTTTTCCCTTTTACCGTTATATAATCAAGCTCTCGGCAAATAAACGCATTATTGAGATTATTATAGACGGATTCTGAAATAATGGTCTTTGATCCGTACTGCTTGTTTGCGCCTTCCAGCCGTGCGGCCAAATTAACTGTATCTCCGATGGAAGTAAAATCTTTTCTTGTTTTTGAACCGACAGGCCCGAACACGACATATCCTGTGTTTATACCGATGCCTATTGAAACCGGTTCTCTGCCTACTTTTGTATCAGCCAGCTGTTCATGGTAAATCGCTTCCCGTATTTCCATCGCAGCTTTGCAAGCGTTAATCTCTTTTTTAGGCCCTGCAAAAAAGGCCATCATTTCGTCTCCTACATACTTGTCGACATCACCGCCGTTATCAAAAATAATTTTAGTTTCGATATTAAGGTAGCGATTCAACATCAAGATAACATCCCTAGCCGGTAATTTTTCGCAAAGTTTTGTAAAACCTCGAATATCGGTAAAAAGGAAACAGAGATTTCGTGAAATGCTCCTAGAGCCGGCATCTTTTTCCGCATTCCTAAGGGTATGAAAAGAAATATACGGAAGCATACCGCGTACAAGCGTAATAATGTTTTTTATTTCTTTTGAAAGTGTCTTTATTTCGTCGTGTGTCTTTAGATTATCTTCAAAGACCAGTTTATTTGCTTCAACTTTTGCATTACCTGAAAATAGTTCGCTCAAGATATTGGTTGTTTTTCTAGTATTTACGCAGAGCTGAATAATAGGAGCTGCAATAAAATCGGCCAGGAAGAGTGTAAGAATTATCGTCGCATACAAGAAAATTGCTCCAAGAGCAAAGATAAATACTTTTGCTTGAAAGTACGGTCGATCAAGTATCTCTTTCATATATGTTACAACGGCAAACCCGACAAGTTTTTGTCCGTCTTTTCGTGAAAAAATTATGGGATATATATAAATGCAGGTACCCTTTTCCGGTTTATAAATAGGCTGGTTCCGGGTACTTGTGTTTTGAAAATGCCGGATATAAAGGGCTGCCTCTTCTGCAGTAATACGTTTTTCTTCTGCCGGTATATTGCGCACTGCTCCCGATTCTGTCGTATACGAGAATACGTTGAAGTCCGGAAGCTCCGTCGTATCATCGATTTTGTCAAGAAAAATAGAAGCGCTACTGTCGGTCGTAATAATGTCTACACGACGATGCGGAAACGGCGAAGATGCATTGGTCTTTTTTATGCCTTCGAGAAAGGCGCTTATTTTTGCATGAAGTCCGTCGGAAAAATCATAAATTGCTGCAACTTGTTCGGCTTGGTTCTTACCGGTTGTATTGACAGTTTGAGTTAAAAGCAATTTGTAGTTTTTTAAATCCGTATAAATAAAGGCGGAAATAATAACAATAATTGTTATAAGAAGCACGCCTGCTATTTTATTTTTTAGATGCGTTTTCTTTTCGGTATTTTTTACTTTAGCGACTACCCCTTGAGCTTTTATACTAAAAATCTTTTTATCTTCCGGTTGTGCAGTTGCCGTTATTTTTCTGCTGTCCCGTTGTTTATTCGATTTCTCCGCTTTTTCATTTTCCAGAAGCAGTTCCTTGTATTCCGAAAACGCTTCATTCTTTGTTTTTATTAAAGTAATACCGTAGCTGATTAAAAAGATATGAAAAATAAGTGCGATAAAAAAAGCAACGTATACTAAAATGCTTAACGATTGGAACCAGCGTATGGTGTTGGCAAATGTCGTCATTCCCGAAAGGGCAGATGCAATATATAATGTTACCGCAACAAAGACGGAGATAATAACGGTATTTTGTGTTATTTTTTTGTAGAAAATCGAAGTTAAAATGATGAGAAATACTACGGGCAGTAAAAAGAAAGAGAAGCAACTTATATAAAAAAAATGGAAATCTTTTTGTACCAAACCGGAGGATAGAGCCGTAAACGGGTATAAAAGCTGCGGTGTTTGCTCGTAATTGAGCAGGTTCATTTTATCCATACCGAAGGGCAAGCACATTAACACAGCTAAAATAACAAGGGAAATAATTTGCAGTTTGTGGGGATACTTTGATATCCGTTCATGTACTGTTTTTAACTTTTCTGTTTCGATCTTACGCATCTCAGTGTCCTATATTTTTAGAATAACTTATAACCGGGGAGATCGTCTTTCAACAATCTTTCGATATGTTAATAATTAACCTATAGTTTATATGCTTGGTATATTTTGTCAAGGCAAAGCGTTCATCGGTTATTGTAACACAGGAGGCAACTTCCAAGTGTCTTTTTTCTTTTACACAATCCTTTAGATACAAATTATCCATTATTTTCCCTGCCATTTTGCTCCGAAAGTCGCATAAGAACTCTAGGAGGTGTGAAAAATGCAACAATTACCTAACAGTCCTTTGCGGT
>CAJPTT010000035.1 GCA_905373565.1 uncultured Treponema sp.
ACTTAATTTTAAACTCGCGGGGATGTCGCAAAAGTAACCAACTTTTGCGACATCCCCATTGGCTCAATCATAAAACCTTGCTATACTAGCTTCATGGATGTTACACGGAATTTGCCGATAGGCATACAGAGCTTTGAAGATTTACGGAAAAAAGATTTTCTTTATATTGATAAAACCGATCGTATATTTCGGCTTACTCATACCAGCAAGGTATATTTCTTAAGCCGCCCACGCCGGTTTGGGAAAAGCCTTTTGCTCTCTACATTAAAAGCGTACTTTCTCGGTCAAAAAGAATTGTTTAGCGGTCTCGCAATAGAAAAACTTGAAAATGCCGAAGCGGGGCAGCGGGAACTGTGGCAGGAGTATCCGGTGTTATATCTGGATTTTAATGCGAAGGCTTATACCGATGAACAGGCATTGCTGGATATTTTGAACGCACATCTCCGCGATTGGGAGAAAGCTTTTACGGTGGAGCGGAGAGAGAATGCCCCGGACAGTCGGTTAAAAGACCTGATTCAGCGTATCTACGAGAAAACCGGTAAACAGGTCGTCGTATTAGTTGATGAGTATGACAAGCCGCTTTTGGAAACAATGAATACCGATGAAGCATTAAACGAAACATATCGCCGCATTCTGAAAGGTTTTTACGGTGTGTTTAAATCCTGCGATCAATATCTCCGTTTTGTATTCCTAACCGGTGTAACAAAGTTTAGCAAGGTCAGTATCTTTAGCGATTTGAATAATCTCCGCGATATTTCGCTTGATCGTGACTATGCTGCGTTGTGCGGAATTACGCAGCAAGAGCTGGAAGCAAATTTTCAGCCCGAAATACAAATACTTGCAGAAACACAGCACCTTTCGGTCGAACAAACGCTTGCACAGCTCAAGCAGCGGTATGACGGCTATCACTTTTCGGAAAATGCTATCAATGTCTATAATCCCTTTAGCTTGTTAAGTGTCTTTACCGGTAAAGCATTCCGGGATTACTGGTTTGCAACGGGTACACCGACATTCCTCGTGCAGCTTTTGCAAAAACAAACCGGCAACATACGGGAAATACTTGAAGATGCGGAGATGACGGAAAATGCGCTGCAGGATTACCGCCCTGATTTGCAAAATCCGTTGCCGATTTTGTTTCAAGCAGGGTACCTGACCATCAAGGGGTATGACCCGGAGTTTCGGCTGTACAAGCTGGGCTTTCCGAATGATGAGGTAAAATACGGCTTTTTAGATAATCTGATACCGGTGTATACCTCGATTGCGAAGGATAACAGCGGCTTATTCATCGGGAATTTTGTACGGGATTTACAAAAAGAAAAGCTCGATTCATTTATGGAGCGGATGTACACTGCCTGCGCCGGTTTACCGTATAGCCTTGCGGCAAAAGAGAACATCAAAATGCGGGAGCGGGATTATCAAATAGCATTTTATCTGATTTTTACCTTGATGGGGCAATTTGCGCAAACGGAAGTACAGAGCTCGCGTGGACGAGCGGATTGTATTGTACATACTGCCGATACCATCTATATTTTTGAATTTAAATTGATGGGCAGCGGTACGTCGCAATCGGCTCTCGAACAAATCAAAGAGCAGGGCTATGCCGAACCGTACCAAACCTCCGGCAAAAAAATCATCCTGATAGGCGCGGCATTTGGCGACGGGATAGATGAAGATACACCTGATACATGGGTCGCGGAAAGACTGTAAAAGCACGAACCCCGCGCCTATCAGCCGCCAGGAAAGTTTCTAAATTTTTGAGAAAAGAACTTACGTTTTAGTAACTGAGAAGCTTCAATAGATACCGCAGCTCGATGCTTGCCCTTTTTAAAAAACCGATGTTAAGCGAATAGCCGTGCGTCGCATCGGGGAAATGACTGTAGAGGTAGTCGCGCTCTGCGAGGAGCCGCTCCATTGTTTGTTCCGAAAGAGAATGCTTGCCCTGTAAGTGGTCATTCAGTACCTTCAGGGCTTCTGCTTCACCGGTAAGATAGCCGTAGAGTGCTTCATATTGCTCACTTGCAGCGTCTGATTCACAAATAGAACTAAAAAGACTACAGACCGTATTTGTATTTAATTTGTCGGTATCGATAACCGGCATAGCTGCATTCGAGACATCGGCTCTGCTGTTGTTGATTGCAAGTCGTTTACCGGCATCGGTAAGTATCCGTTCCGCTTCGGTCGTATCAGCTTGTCGACTGTTCAGCAAGCAGCCTTCCGTTCCAATGTCGATAATCCGTTCACTTCCGGCGAAGGCATGGCGGTACAGTTCCGCATAGCCGGAAAGTACGGCGGTCGTCCAATAGGGAAGCCCCCGTTTCCCGGCAATCTGCTGCATACCGGCGGAAAGACTGAGCTTATACGGCGATTCGGTGCGGCATAGTTCCGCGAAGAGTTGTTTTACGGGGCTGCTTCCGGCGGCATGGGTAAGGCTGCTTCGCCATGCAAAATCCAAACCGGTATGCAGTACGGGCAGGTGAGGGGAGGTCAGCGCTAGGGCAAGCTGTATCGCCGTCAATCCCACCGAGCCCATCGGCGGAAGAATAAGCGGCCGCAGTACCTGATATAAACGTTCCAAATATTGCAGCCGTGCATATTCGGTGCAAAAAAAATGTACGTTTCCGCCGCAGGCTTGCAGCGCGCGGGGGGATGCCGTCAGATCGGCAAAGACCGGTATGCCGTATTTTTGCAGGCCGATAAATGCCGAATCAATCCAATACTGCGATTCCACCAATACGATTGCATCGGGCCGAATATCGGGTAAAAGCGCAGCAGCAGCAGCGTCCACCGCCAGTAAAAAAAAGGAACTTCTATTTTTGATGATAAAATCCCGTGAGGCATCCAATGAGGGACCGGCGCCTGCAACCAAAATAGGCATGCGGATACGTTCATTGCCGGTTAGCAACCGGAAACTGTTTTTACACGATTGTGTACAGTGTGCAGATGATTTTGTCGACGATTTCGCAAGCGATAAGAGATTGCGGAACGTGTTATGCGCATAATTCCTGCCGAGGTGCATCAGTGTTACCCTGTTTTTCCAAAATCGCGCAATTACCTCATCCGCATATAAGCGCACCTCGTCATAAAAGGTCTGATTCAGCTGCACCCCACCCGAACAAGGGAGTACAATACATTTTTTAAAGGGAAACAGCGGCAATGCTTCTATTTTTTTTAATACCTCTGCAACAGAATCCGTTCTAATGTAGGAAAACTGCTGATGGGCAAACAGCGAAAAATCACAATGATCGAGCGAAAACCGCATCAATACTTGATCACACTCCAGCGCAAGGATATATGAAGAGGCAGGGAGCTTTTCCACCAATTCAGGAAGTCCGTACCCCAGTACCGGCGAAAGGCACAGTAGTAATGTTGAATCGGGTATATGCAACGATGCAATCTGCGCGGTAATAGCTGCCTGAGGATTGTATTTTAAATATTTATTCCGATATAAGACGGAAAAGCCCCTGTCTGTTTGTATCGGCAGAGGCTTTTCATCTTTGTTGGTGTTAATCAATCTCTTTAGTTGAATACCTCATTAAAATTGTCGGTAAAGTTTTTGCTTTTTAAGACAAAATCGATAAAGGTCTGCTGTCCCCATGAAAGCTGTTGATAGGCAAGCATTGCAAGCGGATATTCGTAATACCAAATCGATGCGAATTGCCGATATGAGGTGGCGATATTGTTTTGTGTCTCTTCCGAGCCTGTTTTTTCTTCGTCAAGCTGCAATACGAGTACGTTCGAACCCAGTAAAATCGGTTCGGAAATTTCTCCTTGCTTGAGCATAAATGCCTTTTTGAAAAAAGTTTCATTTTGCACACCGCTTGTAAAGAAGGAATCCGATTGAGATGAAATTTGCGGCAGAATAGCGGCATTGCCGTAATTGAGCGTTATCGGATTGCTCGTCTGTACAACCAAATCGTTTACGGAAGCTTCATGGGTAAATCCGCCGATCTTTGCCGCCTCGGTAAAGGTTTTAGCTTTCTGTTCAAGGTAATCTTCAATAATACCGCGTTCGTTCGATTTCATATATGAAAGTACACGATCTTGCGTTTCTGCCTGCGTAAAGTCGGCCGGTGTAACCGGAGCGGTGCATTTTACAATCGCATACCCCGAAGAAGTTTTAACGATGGAGCTGACCTCATCGACACCGAGCTTGAGTACGGTGTCAAGATCCTTTGACTCGGGGAATGTCCGGTTTACGGTTGTGCGATACGGCGATAACAGTTTTCCGTTAGAATCGGTGCCCAGCTTGGTAGAATTCGTTACGACGGCATCTTCAAATGTTATCTCCCCTTTTTGGATTGTTTGAGCGGTTTTATTTGCATCCTCTTGTGAATTAAACGTCAGCATTAGTAAGTTATGCTCTGCAAACAGATCGGCGTGTTCTTCCCCGTACGCACGGATTTTATCTTGCGGAAATTGACTTTCTTCAAATACGACATATTTAAAGATGCGCTCTTTTTCCGCCATCTTCTGCACAAAAGCGGTTTCTGCCGAACTTGTTTTCAACCCGAATATATTATTATATGTACCGAAATTATCTTCGATATAGCGCTGTGCGGTGAGATAATCGATTACTTGTTGCCTATTGGCAAGCCGCTGCTGTTCCGATGTCTGGGTATATAGTTTTTCCGAATAAGCACCCGTCGAATCGGTATAATAGAAAATAAGCGTCTTGTTGATATTTTTATTAGGCAGATAAAAACCGGCGTTCAATACCTCTTCCTGCGCTGCGAGCTGAATCATTGAAGCGTTAAATGCCGTGCGCATAATCTGCCGTTCGACAAATTCCTGCTGAATTTTATTATCGCTTCTCAGGTACCCGCGTATTTCGGCAGAACGATGAAGCTGCCGGTATTCCCGTAAAAAGAGCCCATCGGCTGTGTAGTCAAGCTGTTTGTTTTTCCATTTACCGAGCGTCGTTTTTGTATTGCTCCCCCATTGTCCGCCTGCTGCCGGAACAAAGACAAACGCAATTACCGAGAAAACCAGAATAATAATACTTCCGATTGCTAACGTATTCTTTTTAAAGCCCGCCATAGTTTTGTTTCCTTAAATTATCCAGATTTTAGTTTCGTAATTTTAAGATTGATAGCCTATGACTTTATCAGCTTGACCATGAAATGTCAATCACCGGATTTTGACACTCATTATGAATGAGCTTATCCTGTAACTGCCGTCGTTTTTAATTGTTTTACTCTATAAGATTTTTTAAGATGATGTCAGACATGTTCCGAAACTTCAGTTTTGAAACATGTTACCCTGAAATGCATGAGGAGGAACTTTATGGTACGAGTCTTATCGGTAGGCGGCTCAATTGTCGTGCCTCAGCAGCCTGATGAAGCTTTTTTGCGGAATTTTGCTTCTCACATACGCAGATGGCTTAACGTATCGGCAGATAGAAAGCTGATTTTAGTTGTCGGCGGTGGCGGCCCTGCTCGGGTTTATCAACAAGCATATAAGAATATCACCGGTAGTACATCTTCAAATGATGAGGCTGATTGGATCGGCATTATGGCAACACGGCTCAATGCGCAGCTTTTAAAAGCCGTATTTTCGGATATGTGTCCCAATCCCGTTGTGTACGACCCTACTACTGTAGAGCTTTTTTCAGGGCAGATATTGATCGCCGCCGGTTGGAAGCCGGGATTTTCTACCGACAATGATGCGGTTTTGTTGGCAGAGCGTTTTTCTGCAAAACAGGTAATCAATCTTTCCAATATCGAAAAAGTATATACCGACGACCCTAAGAAAAATCCCGATGCAAAGCCGATTGATACTATTTCGTGGGAACAATTCATTCGGCTGGTCGGTACGGAATGGGTACCCGGAAAAAATGTACCCTTTGATCCGGTCGCAAGTTTGCGCGCTCAAAAAGCGGGGATCCAAGTAATCTGCGCCGGAGGTTCCGATTTGGATAATCTGGATAACATCTTAAACGATCATCCCTTTAACGGCACAACGATAGGTTAAGCGTATGAATTACTATGAGGTTTTGGGAGTTTCCAAAACAGCTTCCGACGAAGAAATAAAAAAAGCCTACCGTGCAAAGGCGCTGCAATATCACCCGGATAAAAATCAGGGAAATGCAGCCGCCGAAGAAATGTTCAAAAAGATAAACGAAGCGTATTCAGTCTTGTCGGATTCCAAGAAACGTGCCGATTACGATATCGGCGGCTCTGCGTCGCAGCAATATGGAGCGTATACACAGTATACTCGGCAGAATCCTTTTACCTATAATCCGTTTGCGCAAGAAGCCGACGACGATGATTCAATGTTCGGTAGGTCGTATAGCTGGACTTTTTACCGTTCTCCGGAACAGGACAACGAACCCGTTTCGCGCCGACGGGGATTGGGGGCATTGCTTGCCGGTATCTTATATCTGTGGCTTGGCTTGTTAAGTTTCCGCGTTATATACCTCTTCGGTTTTTTGGGGCTTTTTGTCGGTGTTCCATTGCTGGTGAAAGGCGTCAAAAACCTTAAAATAGCGTTTATATCGTTTTTTAAAAGCAGCAGCTAGCGTTCACGAAAAATAATTCTTCCTCTGTTTAAGTCATAGGGGGAGAGTGCGACTTTCACGATGTCTCCGGGAACAATGCGGATAAAATGTTTGCGCATCTTTCCCGACAAATGCGCCAAAATAACATGACCGTTTTTTAATTCAACACGAAACATCGTATTCGGAAGGGATTCTTTTACAATTCCTTCAACTTCAATTGCTTCTTCTTTAGCCACAATTCCTCCAAAATAATTTAAGGCAAACCGGTGAGCAAAGATATCTCTCTAAAAATTTCAGTTTTTTAGAGGTTCCCAGTTGCTTTTTTAGTAAAATAACGCGTATAATTGTAAAATCTATTCATTAGTTTGTCAACTAATTGAAAGGATTATAAAAAGAGAGGAGTTATAAAAGAGATGGAAAAAGATTTTTATCAAGAAATGAAACAGTCTTTGCATGAGCATCGTGCTCAAATTATCAAAACATTTGTAGCAAATAATGAGAGTTTCAAGCAGATTATTGAATCGGTCGATCCCAAGGATTTCGGCGACATCGCTTCGGAAGATACAGACCGGAAAATGCTGGAGAGCATGAGCGAAAAGGATATCAAACGGATGCAGTTAATTGAATCCGCTCTTGCTCGTCTCGAACAAGGAAAGTATGGCAAGTGCATCAAGTGTACAAAAAAAATACCGGAAGACCGGCTGCGGGCTATTCCGTATGCACTGATGTGTATCGAATGCCAAACCGAAGCAGAACGAAAAAAACGTTCGCATATATAAGGTCGGGGGTATTATGAAAAAAATCTTTTTATTTATAGCGGACGGATTTGAAGAAGTTGAAGCGGTTACACCGCTCGATTACTTGCGCCGCTGCGGAGCCGATTTGACATTGGTGGGAGTCGGTGCAAAGGTTATTCGCTCGTCGCGTGGGCTGACTGTTACTTGCGACATTACGTTATCCGAACTTATCGGAGAGGGCGCTGAAGCGAAAAAAAATGCCGAGCGGTTGGCGGCAGATACTGCGCTGGCAATACTGCCGGGGGGACTCCCGAACAGCCGTACACTCAGTGAAAATACCGAGCTTTGTTTTTTTATAGTAGAGACAGCAAAACACGGCGGCTTGGTTGCAGCGATTTGTGCGGCTCCGGCGCTTGCACTTGGGAGATGGGGCTTGCTTGAAGGGAAGCAATTTACCTGTTATCCGAGTATGGGAACAGACTTACCGACGCAACCGGTAAAAGGAGCGCGCGTTATTCGGGACGGTCAGTTTATTACCGCCTGCGGAGCCGGAGCAGCCGAAGAATTCGCTTTTGCCTTGGCGGATGCCTTGTACGGCGAAAAGAAACTCACCGAGCTGAAAAGCTCAATCGTCGCCCGATAGCACGGTTTATATCAGTTTATATCAATAGAATAATGAAGATAAACGGTTATCAAGATTGGAAAGAGGCGATGCTGTACCTTCCTGAACGGACATTTTTTCTCTTAATGCGTTTATATCTCGGGGAAATTAAAACGCCTTTTAATAAACAGCGCCTCGTAGAGAGCCTTGGCGGATTTTTATCGAAGGCCGAGACACAGCGGACGATGATAGAAAGCCTTGACCGCCTCGACCTGCTGATTTTAACAGCCGTCGATATGCTACCGCTAACCAACCGCAGTGTATTACTGATATTTTTATCTTCGGAACCTGCGTTGCAGACACGGCTGACCAATCTGGAAGAGCGGCTTATTCTCTATCGAAACAGTTATACCGACGATTACGATAGAGTAATAAACAACTACCGCATTAATCCGTTTTTGTATAAGGCTGTTGAACCGCTGCTGGATGCACATTCTCTTTTTTTACCGCAGCAAAAAGCGGAACCTCAGAGCGGGACAACGTTCTGCGATGATATCGTATTGGCAGGGTTCTACACTTTTTTTCTCAAAGAAACCGATGTGCTGAAAATGAATGGGGCTTTTAAAGCGAGAGCCGAAAAGCAGCTTAAAGCGATTTTTCAGGATGCCGAAACGGATACCGGCTGTTTTAAAACGCTTTGTACCGGTTTACAAAATCTCGGGTTGTTGATACGGGAAGAGGAGCGCCTTATTCCACAGCAAGGGCGGTGGGGGGAGCTTTTTAAGCAAAAGCCGTTTGATCGAAAGATGTATATCGTTGCCGCAGTGTACGGTCATGCACGTCGTGAGAGTATGCAGAAACGGGCGCAGTTTTTTTCGGATTTTTTAACCTCGCTCGATCCCCGCGGACTGTATGACGATATCGCATTAAAGCGTTTTTTCGATTTTTTATTCTTGCGTTTACATGTCGAAACAAACGGAGACACCTCGATTTTTCCTGATATGATGGTCGAGGATGAACTGAGGATGATCGATACGCTTAAAGCGCTCAAGTTTTTACTTCCGGTTGGGAAGTATTGGCAGTTGAATACGGCCTCGTTTAATCAGGAAGCGACAGCGCAGCCGTTGATTGTCGCCCCTTCATTTGAGATTACCATGCTTCCCTTTACCGCTCTTGACCGAATATTTCCGGTACTCGGCTGCTTGGAGCCGGTGTCTATTTTAACGACCGGAAGGTTCACCATCACACGAACAGCCTGTTTGCGTTGTTTTGAGCAGTGCAGCACCGATAAAGCTTTGATAGCGTTACTTGATGAAGCCTCAGGAGGGACACTTCCTCAAAACATAAAGGTAAGTATTTCCGAGTGGTACTTGCAGTGTACCGCCGTCGGTTTATACTACGGGTTTGTGATAACCGTTGCAGAGGATAAACGGAAATTTTTTCAGCAAAATGCCGTGCTGCAGGATATCATCTATAAGGAATTAGCCGACGGTGTGTATCTGATAAAGCAGATGGATGTGGATTCGGTGCGTACAATGATCAAATCTGCCGGTCTGGATGTAACTTTTTACACTACGGACTCTACAGGACGATATACTGCGGCCGGATTTTCTTCTATTGAACATCGGCATTCCGCTCTTGACGGCTTTGATAAAAAAACGAAAAAGCGGCATATAGCTCAATGCGAACAGGAAAAAGACTATTGCGAGCATATTCGGGAACTACAAGACATTGTAGATACGATGCCGATCGATCAGTATAATAAGCAAAGCCTTAAAGAAAAAATTACGAAAAAACTGATCATCACTAAAGAACAATTGTATGGAGCGCCGGCAGACAACGAAGCCCGAGAAGTTTCGGGGCTTGATTTTTTAGGAAAAATCCACCTTGCAGAAACTGCGATTGCCGACAACAGCCGTTTGGAGGTGTCGATTGATGGAACGGAAGGACGACGGACAATTATGGGGACTCCCATTGCTATTGAAAAAACGGAACACGATGCGGTGTTATTGATGCAGGAAACGGGGTCGCACTATAAAGAAAAATTTTCTATTGCCGGTATCATAAAAATGAGAGCTTTTCGCAATTCATTTTTTTCTTAATTTGGTAGAGGAAATCTGCAAAAACTGAAGTTTTTAGAGGCTCCCTAGATTCAGACTTTTGAAAAAAGCTCCGATACTGTAATCGATATATAAGGCACCTCTAAAAGATCGGTTAGATTTTTAGAAATGCCCGAATGAGGAGGGTTTAAGACGATGGGGGCATCGTTTATATTAGCGCCGTCTTTATTGAGTGCAGATTTTTCACGGCTTGCCGAAGAATTACAGTTTATCGAAGCAAACGGTGGACAATGGGTGCATCTTGATGTAATGGACGGTGCTTTTGTGCCGAATTTAACGTTTGGAGCTCCCATCGTGCGCAATTTACGGAGTAAAAGCGCCCTTCCTTTTGATGTGCATCTCATGGTTGCTCGTCCCCAAGATTTTGTAAAAGATTTTGCGGCGGCAGGCGCCGATTATTTTACGTTTCATATTGAAGCGGCACTACATGCGCATCGGCTTATTACGGAAATCCGCGCTGCCGGTATGAAGCCCGGTGTAAGTATTGTGCCGTCAACCCCTGTACATCTTTTAGACGAGGTGTTACCCTTTGTTGAGCTTGTGCTGGTGATGACGGTTAACCCGGGCTTCGGCGGACAAGCAATGATACCCCGCTGTCTTGAAAAGATTAAGAAGCTGTGTGAATACCGTGAAAAATACGGTTATCATTATTTGATTTCCGTTGACGGCGGTGTCAATGCGGAAACACTTCCGGTTGTATGCAGTGCCGGAGCCGATGTCATCGTTTCAGGATCGTCCTTTTTTTCCGGAGAGATAAAGAAATGAAAAAAAGATTATTAACAATTTATCTTGTGTGTTTGAGTATATGCACCATCTTTGCCGATAACAACGATTTACTGACCGGTTTGGATGCATACAGCCGCGGCGATTGGACTACTGCGACGAAATCATTTAAACGGACATTTACTACTGCTGAACCGGATGACCGTACCGAGGCGCTGTACTGGCTGGTTATGTCCGAAACTTCTGCACAAAATTATCGGCATGCGTTGGACTATGCCGATATGTTTTTGGAAACCGCCCCTGAAGATGAGCGTGTAGCCGAAGTAATCTACCAAAAAGGGCGTATCTTACATTTGTCCGGAGACTACGAAAAATCATCGAAGACTCTCCACCGGTTTATTGAAGATTACCCCGAGCATCCGAAGATTCCGTCCGCTTATTATTGGATAGGTGAAAATTTTTATGCAGCAGGAAATTACGCCGAAGCCCGTAAAATTTTTGACAACGTTGTCGTGAATTATCCGCAATCGGGTAAAGTGAGCGAGGCACGGTATAAAATCATACTTATCGATCAGCAGTCGATACGGGAAGAGCTTTTGCGAATAGCGCTCGAGGCACATGCCGCAACAGTGCAAGTCAAAAAAATACCCGAAGTCGTCGAAGCTGAACCGAAACCCGACGAAACCGAGGTCGCTGCTGCAGATAGCGATACGGAATCGGCATCGGTTGCCGATGATACTTCGTTAATCGAAGAACAAGAGCAAGATAAGGAAATTGCCGACCGCCTCGCTGTGTTGGAG
>CAJPTT010000036.1 GCA_905373565.1 uncultured Treponema sp.
CGAAGCGGAACAAAGCGCGTCGGAAAGCTGAAAGGGAAAGCACGGCTTATTCCGTTTATCGTTAATACTTCCGTTTCTTTTCTTTTTGAATGTGGGGCTGAGTATATCAGAATCTGGAAAAACGGAGAGCTTTTAACCCACAGCGGCTATCCGATTGAGTTTCTATCAACCTCTGATCTACCGCTTTATAAGAGCGCGGAGCTTGATGCCGTTCAATATGTACAGACCTATGACCGGCTCTACCTTACCCACCGGCACTATCGGCCATATGTTATTACGTGGCAAGGGGGAAATAGCTTTACTCTTGGAACGCTCAATATTACCGGCAATGCCCACAAAGTGCCGTTTCAAGCGCCTGATGAATACCCTGCCTGCGTCGCTCTTTTTTCAGGTCGGCTTTTTTTAGCAAGCACGATAAAAGAGCCGCAGAGGATATGGGCAAGTAAGGTTTTTGATTATGGAAACTTTACCTACTTTGATACGGTTGTATCCTCATCCACTCAATTAAAAAAAACTGATTTACGGGTATTCAGTGCAAAAGCTACGAAGGGAAGCGCAACGCTTACCGCGGTAACAAAAGATTTTACCGGTATTACGAACATTACCGATTACTATGTCTCCGGGCACAAGGGTGTAATGAAGGGGACAAAGGTTGCATCCGTTACAAGCGATACGATGACGCTCACCAATGCGGTAACGGAAGATAAAGAAGATATGGTGCTTTCTATTCATTTATGGAAGAACCCCGAAAGCCCCGCAAGCGAAGATTATACACAGATAGAAAAAATTAACAATGTTACAAGCCCCGCCCATGCGTTCTATCTTGAACTTGCCAGTGATAAAAACGATGCCATTAAATGGATGGCAAGTGCGAAAGATTTAATTGTCGGTACGGAGTGTTCCGAATGGGTAATCCCGGAAGGAGTGAACGCGCAGCAGGTGCAAGTACAGCTTCAAAGCCGGTACGGGGTTTCTGACAGACAAGCCGCTCTTATCGGGCGAAATGTGCTTTATATCGGGCAAGGCGGGCATACGGTGAGGGATTATAGCTTTGATTTTCAAGAGCGTACCTATAAATCAATTGATATTACACAGGCGGCAAGCCACCTTTTAGCTGAAAGCGCCGCCGTTGATTTTGACTATACCAATACGGCGTCCCCGCGCGTTTTTGTAAACCGCGCGGATGGAGCCGCTTGCGTACTACTGTATGACAAAGATATCGGATGCGCGGCATGGAGTAAAATTATTCTTACACACGGAAAAATAACAAACATTGCAACGCTCCCGGGAGAAGGCGGCTACGATGAGATATACCTATCGGTTGAAAGAGCGGGCGTCTACTATTTGGAATGCCTTACGGAAGAAAAGGCAGGCGGGGATGCCGTCTACCTTGATTCATATAGTAAATACACAAGCGAGACGGACGAGAGTGAATACCGAATGGCAAGCGTTTATGTCAGAGAGAGTAAAGAGCTTTTTGCGTTAGATGAGGTTCCAGAAGAATATAAGGATTTTAGTAAAGAAATGTATATCGGCTATCCGTATGAGTCGATAGTAGAGAGCTTACCGGTGATCAATTCGAGTGAAAACAACAAAAAGCGGATTGTAAGCCTTTCGATTCGCTTTTTAGATTCATATCTTCCGCTTGTTTCGCAAGCCGGTACGCCCGAGCAAAGGATTTACAAAGATGAGCCGTTTACGGGAGTAGAGAAAGTGCCGGTACAAGGCGGCTTTGAGCGCGATGTGTTTTTTAAGGTGCGGGCCGAAAAGTGCGAACGCTGCACGATTTTAGCCGTGAACGCGGAGCTTGCGTAGAAGGAGGAGTACAAATGAGCGCATTGGCAATATTTGGCGCCTTATTTGGGGCGCTTGGAATGGGTTTTAGTCTTTTTCAAGGCATACATCGCGCGCAAGATAAGCAGGATGAAATACAAGTACAACAAGAGCAAGAACGCAGGATGCGGGAAGCGCGGATAAAAGAACAGAGAGCGAGTACCAGACGGGGAGTTGATTACGCGGTACAGGCTTTTGAAAAAGAGCGGCAGGATGCGCTCCGTAAAGCGGATGATATATGGCACCAAGGCGAACGTATCGATATGCGAGCTGACCTTAATGAAACGCTGACCGGCCGCGCATTTAATTTAGCGATGCAAAAAAATAACATGGAAGATGAAAGCCTATTGCTGCAGCAACAACGCGGAAAGCAGAATTTTTTAAACCGGCAAGGGGCGCAACAAGCCGCGCTCGGAATGAGCGGGGCGCGGCACGGAGCAAATAGCGCCGAACAGCTTTTGACGCAAAATGAGCAGAACTTTACCCAAGACCTCGATCTTATGAACCGCCAGAGAGAAACCCAAAAAGAGATAAATTTAATGCAGGCGTTTACCAACCTTAAAAGAGGTATGTTTGGTATTGACGAGGAGCGGGATCAGGCAAATATAGCCTTTAGAGATTCAAGGCAGCTGCGGGATGATTATACCGGAGATATCATCAACAAAGATATTAGCGCAGAAATAGAAGCCATCCATAAAGAGTACGAGGCAAAAAGAAGTGCGCTATTGCGGGGAAACCTGACGACAGATGTGTACACTCCAGCTGACGCTGACAGAACAGAAGCCGAATATAAGCGATTGGAAGCAGAGGAAGAACAAAAAATAAAGGAGCTTAAGGATTCTGCTCATCAAAAGAGCAATACCGGCGGCCGCGTCGTTAATTTATTTAATAAAAAAATTCACAATGCCTACGCTGATTTAAGCGGAAATATTGACTTACAGAACTTAGACGGCGGTTTTAAGCAAGCGGCATATCAGCGTGCTTACGACCGAGCGCAATATACATGGATAGACGGGATTACGGATGCGGCGCACGGGCTTACTACCGGCTTTAACCTCGGTACAAGAATTGCAAATTTTACTCAAAACTGGGGCGGCGGTGGAGCCGGATTAGATAATTTTGCGATGGCGGCAGGACAAGCAGGGGGACTTTCCGATCTTTTTAGTCGATATAAAGATCCGTTCGGGGCAAGGTTTTAATAAAAAGACGAACGACATAAGGGGCGTACACGTACATGGGAGAACACGGTATTTTTGATGCGTTTCAGGCAGTAGCCGGAGCGACAGGGACGATTTTAGATGAGTTTGATAGGCAAAATAGATTAAAGGCGGAATTGGAAGTACAGGATGCCGCATTAAAAGACAGGGAAGCGTTTGATCAATTTATGCTTGACCTTGAAAATAGTAACGATTGGGAAAACTACGAAAAGAGGTGGAATGATTATAAAGTAGCCGTCCATAACAATACGGCACAAGGACTATCAAGTCCGTTTGCGCGGCGGGTGTACGATACCCATTATAAAAATGCGGAGATGGAGCAGCGGCTTGTTATTAAACACGTTGCGCAACAAAAGATGCGGGCGCAGGATTTTACGAAAGGCTTTGACTATATCAATAACGTTATTACTAGCCGCTCGTTTGCTGATATGGAAGCAGTGGGAGAGGACGGAAACACCTACACCAAAAGTGCAACACAGCAAAAAAAAGAACTTATCGACCAGAAACTATATACGATGCATGAGGCGGGGCTTTTAAGCTATGAACAGTTTAATCAAGGTTTGCGCGATTCGTATGCAAGCCTTATGAAGCATGAAATGGTAACGGCCGGTAAGCAAAGCGTTGATGAGGGAAAAAGTATTGAAGAGGTAACGTCTACCATACAGGATTATAAAAATGAGTTTGTAACAGTGGCAGGCGGGCGCGTGAGTGAAGAAGCGGTAAAGGATGCGGCACGGGAAGAAATTGAAAATTATTTTTATAAACAACAGGCAATACGGTACAAAAACGGTGAGCAAGGGGCAAGCCGGATATACCGCAAGATGAGTGACGCACTTGCTAAAGGCGACTGGGATGGAGCGTATGCTGCAGCAGATGAAGGGCGGAAATTCTTACGAGAGTGGGACGCGAAATATAGCGGTAATGGCTTTGATGCGAATGTGCGGGATGAGTATTCGGATAAGTTTATGTTAAAAGATGATGTAAGAATTGCCGGAAGATTTGGCGGTTTAGCGCGGATGGAAGTTAAGGATGAAAAAAACTACTGGCTATTTTTCGAAAAGCACGAAGATATTATAGATGAAAAAACCGGAACAAAAAGAAAACCCATGCATTCAGAGGTTATAAACTACATACTCACAGATGCCCTACAAGCAAAGATTAAAATTTTAGGGCAGGAAAAAGCGATGGCTAAGACCTATGAATTATTAGCCGCGTTAGATGAAGCAATCTACAAGCCTCCATTTTGCAATGAAGGGGTTGCTGCGAGTGTTAAGGGCGTCGATAGCGCAGTAAAGACACTGTTTGAACAAAGAAAAGACTTTAAAACACAGGAAGGACAAGGCCTTTATCTCCGCGCTTTGGGTGAAATAAAGGGGCAAGTACATGACTATATTGCAAGAACGCCGGTAAATGAGCAGACACCGCAATCCGTTCAAGATATTTTTGTTGCGGGGTTATTACGGATAAACGGTGGCACTGAAATCGGATCGTATGTCACGAGCAACGAGAGAAAACAGATGCAGGATGCCGCTCGGACGGCTGATGCCGTTGCGATGAATCAGAACACAAGCGTTTACGGAGATAATTTAGTCCCCCCAGAGATACTGAAAGGAAGGGAAGAACTCCGCAATGTTGCGGTAGAAAGCGTTAAAAAGATTGAAAACCTAACGAGTAACGATGCCGTCCTTGAAAAGTATCAAGTCGATATTCTGGAAGATGGGCGCGCAGTTGCAAAGGATAGGAAAACCGGAGACTTCGTACACGTATTTGGTAAAATTAAAAACGAATACGGAGAAAAAGAATATCGCCGGTTTGCAGCTAAAAAGAACGCAGATGGTACCTACACGTATATCGCCGATACCAAGCGAGCAAGTGAAATTCAAAAAGAAAAGCAGAGGGAAGAAAATGACACCCGCGACTTTATCCGCGATATGAATACGCTCGGCGTCCGTGAAGATGAATACTCAAGTAAGAGTGAAACAGCAAGCGAAACATTTATAGACTTTGCTGAAAAAATACCTGCACAGGATAGAGCGCTTTTTACAACGATACGGGATAGCTACAGCGCACGGGATGACTTTAAAACCGGCGGCGTCAGTAACGCCGTGCAAGAAAAGCGTATTATAGACACCTTCAAAGAAGGGGTAAAACGGCTTCGAGATTTTGAAAAGAACGGAGAAGCCCAGCTCCCTGAAAACATAAGAAAGGGCTTTTTTGCGGTGTATGATCACCTTGAAAATGACTATCAAAAACTTTCTCTTATTGACGCATACGAATACGCACGGGAACACTCAGGCAGAGGCGGCACATCGCTTGCCGCTACGATAGAAAAATACAGCGCCTTGCAAAAAGAGCGGCACCTTGGCGGAGAGAATTTACTTGATAAGCCCTTGTATAAGAGATTAAAAGAAGAAGGAAGGTAAGTACATGAGCGATGTCGCATTATTAGACGATGCAGAGTATGAGCGCACTTCGTATGACAGACGTGGAAGAACCCGCTACTACCGGCGGAACCCTGCCAATTTTTTTGACGCGCAAAGCGCTGCAGAAGCAAAGCAGCCCGATTTTGACTTTTTAAATTTGAGCGTTGAGCATATTGCTGAAACGATTCAAAAGCGGCGGAAGGAAAAGGAAGAGTACAAAGAAAAGTATTTAGTCAATTTAACCGAACAGCAACATGACGTCTTAAACATGATGCTTGAAAAAGCGGAGAAACCGGAAGAAAAAATCTATGAGTTTGCCACGGCGATTAAATACGCCGAACAATTTAACTTGCCGCTTGATTTTGCCTACCAAAATCTTGAAGCCATTAACCGGCAGTGGCTTGGAAGCGGTATCGCTCCGAGTAAGGGGAATTTTAAAGCAGTCGTTGATAGCTTTTCTATCGGGGGCAATGTTTTAAAAATGGGACACTTGGGCAATGCGCTGATGAATGCGGAAAAAAGCGGCAATAAACGGGAAATTGCCTACGCATTACAGGATTTACAAAGATTAGAAGATGAAAACGCCTCGCTACAGGATTCGATGCCGCGCGGTTGGGTGGTGAATTTACTCAAAAGCGGAGCGCAGGCACTTCCCTTTCAAGCGGCAACAACCGTTCCTGCGGTGTTTGCCAATCTTTTAGGAAGCCCTCTTTTGGGCGGCATTGTGAGCTTTGGCCTTTCAAGCGGTGTAACAACAGGATCTGAATACTGGGAGCTGCGAAAAGCCGGAGTAAAGCCTGACCTTGCCAGAAATATCGCTTATACCTCCGGGGCAGTACAAGGCCTTATTGAAACATCATTAGGCAATGTCGCAGGTATTACCGGCAAGGGACTCGGAGCGGATAAAATTGCTAGCAAGGTTATCACACGGCTCAACGCTAAGGGAGCATTTGGGAAACTTGCTAAAGGTCTTATGTTTTACGGTGCAGACCTTTTAAGCGAAGGAAGTGAAGAAGCATTACAAGAATTGGTGAGCGCCGGAGGGAAAGAGCTTGCCGCAGTCTTGCAGGGTGAAGGGGTAGAAACCGACGATGCGCAAACGATTGCAAAAAACGTGTGGGAAAGCTTTAAAGGCGGCGTTGCAGCCTCTATTGTTTTAGGTATTCCGGGGGCGATACAATACACGAAAGCGGACATAAAAGAAGCCGGTAACTTGAAAAAAGCGGCGATTACCACCCCATCAGAAGAAGTTTTTATCAATGAGCATAAAAATAGCCCCGCTTTTGAAGGGATGACCGAAAGCGATGTCAAAGAAGAACTCCATACGATTTTTGAAGCGCAACAGCACGAGCGGGAGCAATTCCAAAACAGTAAAGCAAAAAGCTATGAAGAGTGGTTAGCTCCCGATGCCCGCATTGAAGGGGAAACGGTACGGGATGATAAGGGGCGGGTTGTTTATGAAACCGATGCGGAAGGAAAGCCCGTCTACGAGGAGACGGAAGCGGGCCTACAGAAAAAACAAAAGAAGTACGGGAAAGCGGCGGATGTCGTTCGCGCCGGGGAACGTCTTTATTTGAGCGAAGGGTACCGGCACGAGAAGCAAAACGGCCGCATTGACGGGGAATACATTGTCGGAAACCCAACCGAACAGACCGACTATAACGATTACGGGCATATCTATTATTCATTTGACAAGCAGAAGAACACGGTAACGATTAACGACGTTCGGATGCAAAGCGATGCGTATGAGTCTATTATAAAAGAGTTTGTGCGGGATTTCGGCGAAAAGTTTACCGGGGCGGAGATTGTCTGGGAGCCGAAAGGGGAAGCACTCCAAAAGATAAAAGCAGAACTGATTGCAGAAAACCCGCGCGGGGAAAAAGGCGGCTTACAGTATTTTGCTGATGGGACGGAAGAAGCGGAAACCCGCGCAGCGATAAAGCTCAATGAACGATTAAAAGAGACGATGCCGAATCTTACCGATGTCGAGCGCAATACTGCGGTAAGTATTTTTACCGCGCTTGCGCACGGGGCCGGAATGGATACGGAAACCTACCTTAACACCTACTACGGGGAAGAGGTTATCACCAATACGCCGCCAGCCGATATGGCAGGCGTTGCAGCGCAAGAAGGAATACACACCAAAGAGATAAAAGGCGCGAGCGAGTTTAAAGACCTTGCAGGAGACGTAAAAGCGCTGGTGTATGTGAGCGAAAAAGCGGACTTTAGTACATTTGTTCATGAAGCCGCACACATTGCACGTAAGACCTTGCAAGGAAACCTCTTACTTGATGCAGAGAAAGCCTTTGACGTTGAGGACGGAAAGTGGACGCGAAGCCAAGAAGAAGCGTTTGCCCGCGGATTTGAACAGTACCTGCGCGAAGGGAACGCGCCGAACGCGGAATTACAGTCGGTGTTTCAAAAGGCGGCGGAGTTTTTAACTCGTATCTATAAAAGCTTAAAAGAGCTGGTGCATTTAAACGACGATATACGCGCTGTTTATGATGAACTTTTAACCGGAGAAAAAAGCGTATTGCGGGAAGCAGAACAGAACGCGCAGCAAACAGAACAACGCAACCGCAGCAGCATAAAAGAGTTTGGCCAAAATTATACGGAGTATTATCACAAGGGAATAGAAGCCCTTGAAAAGGTTTTACAGGAAAAGAAAGGACAAGTTGTCGGCGCCTTTACCCGAGCAGACATCGGAGATATTGACGTTGTTTGGGGCAATGAGAAGATAGGGCTTCAAAAGATAATTACAAAGCACTTAAACGATTTTGAACCGTTCGGAGCCGGTGAACAAGGCGTTATTCACGGTATCGGGGAAATCGTAGATAAAGGGACTTTAAAGGAAAACAACGGGGTTAATACCATCACCTACGAAAAAGACGGAAGGAGTTTTAGAGTAGGTTTAACAAAAGGCTGGAATGGAAAAGGGGAAAATCAATGGATTATAACGGCGTATGAAGAAAATACAGGAAGCGGCAAAGGTAAGACCCTTTCTGCTGTTACCGAATTTAATCCTTCGCAGACACCCGAAGGAACCGCCGCCGTTACCGATACAGTACAAGAAAAAGGGGATGCCGTCAAGGCTTCCGAAACGAAAAAACAGGTAGTAGACGAGGCATATCAGCAGGCGACGGAAGCGGCACGGCAGAAGGTGCAAGAAAGTATCGAAGCTTCAAAAGCAAAGGCGGCAGACCTTGCGCAAAACGCCGCGCAGTACGAAAAAGAAGCAATCGAAGCCTACAAAGCCGAGAACCCGTCATTAAGCGAAGCGGATATAAAAGAGAAGATGCACGAGGAAGCGCAGCGGCAACACATGAGTTATGAAGCCTTTACGCAAATGCAGGCGCAAGAAGCGCGGAACTTAAACGAATTTGGCGATGTACTTTTTCAAGTAGAACAAGAGTTTTTTGACGAGGTAGCCGAGAGCGCCGATACAAAGAGTGCGAAGGAAGCGCTAGAAGAAGTTATCACCGTTGGCGACCCCGACGCTCAAACGTGGAAGCTTTTTTATTCCAACGCCGAAGAGCGGGCAAAAGCGGATAAAACATTCCGCGATGCAATCGGGCCGGAGCTGGAAGCGGCACTGCAGAAGGACATCAAAAACGAAAAGATAAAGGATGAAACCTTTTTAAAGATGACAGGCGAAAAAGAAGCCTTGCGTACTTTTTTAAGAGAGTATAATGACGCCGCGCAAGCAGGGGCAATACCGGCGGAACTTACCGCAAACCTTGACGGGGTGTTTCCATCTGTCGCTTATGCCATCAGTAACGGCAAACCCTTTACCGAAAAACAACAGCGCCTTGCGATGGATGCGATTATGCGGAACGTCACTTCTTACCGTGCTATTTTTGCAGAACTGAACGGATACACGGCGTTACGGAGCCTTACGGATGCAGAAAAGGCGTTTACCGAATCCTTTAGCAAGGCGGCGACGGAAGGGCGCGTGAGCAGGGCTGAAAAGATAAGTACGGAAGATAGAGCGCAAGATGCAGCGAAAAGCCGCGCCGATATAGATGATGCACGGTTTTTAGAAGAGATGGCAGATGATGAAAAGCTTAATGCTTTTTTAAAAGAAGCAGCCGAGATTTCCGTATTTGACTTTGAACAGAACACCCCCGCAGACGAGGCAGAGCGGGCACACTTTGAGGAAGTAAAGCGCAAGCAAGAGCGGATATACCGCGAAATGCGGAACTTTTCGTGGAAGGGGACGCTTGCAAAAGTGCTCCATGGAGAAGCGCCATCTGAAAAATCCATTGCGAATATCCGGGGCCAGATGCAAAATGCCGCGCATTCGTTTCGCTCTCTGTATGCCGACATTATGGAGCGTTCCGATTTACGGGTACAGGATGCCGATACCACCGATGCACGTATTACGACACGCTTAAAAAGCCGCCCGTATAAAACGGTAACGCTTGAAAACTTAAAACTGGAACAGATGAGCAACGCCCAAAAAGAAGCGCTTATCCGCGCACTCGACAACGAAGACATTGAACAGCGGGTAAAACAAGGATCTATCACCAGCGAGGACGTTGAATATATCCAAGGACTTGTCCGTTCAAAAAATCAGACCATTAAAGGGCTTGAAGCAGAACTTGCCGACGCAAAGGCAGAAAACCGTAACGACACAAAAAGAATCGGAGAGCTTGAAAAGAAAATAAAAGATGAGCGGATAGCCCGCGCGGTGTTAGCCGACACCATTAAAGCGCGGGATGTGGCATTAAAGGCGGTTATGAAGCGAATTAGTTTAAAAACCTGCGATGCGGAACAGGCGCAAGGACTTGCGGCCATCCAATGGTTTTTAAAAGACAAGGTACAAAAAGCCTTAAACGCAAACGTTGATTCTGATGAACAACGCATTAGGGAAGCGTATACGCTTTGGAAAACAAACGGCGAATATCGGCAAACGTTAGCGCGTATGAGCACCCGAAGAAAAGAGGGGGATTTTAAGCAGTTAATCAGTAATCTTGATAAAAAAGATTTTAAGGACTGGACGGCGGAGGATAAAAAGTTAGCCCGCCGCCTTATTCCGGCCCGCAATAAGTTTTTTAGCTTAGGGCTTTACGCAAAGACTGAACAGAACTTTACCGATATGCACACGGCCGATTTAACACCGGAAGCGATTAATGCTGCGGTCAGTAAGATACTTCCTGAATCGCTTGTTGCAAAATTAAAGCACCAGCCATTAAAGCAATGGACGGTTGATGAGCTTATTGGCTTAGCGCAGGTGATAGAAGAAAAGCACCGCGAAGGGCGGCAAAAGTACATGGCAAAAATAGCGGCGAAACAGGCGGAAGCGGCGCGAATACGAGATGCTTCAATCAAGACATTACGCGGCGCGAAAGGTTATAGTGATGATAATGCCGGATGGAGTGAGGATGAAAAAAAGAAGAAAGGCGGCTTTGATGCGCTAAAGCGAAAGTTAAAATATGCGGCAATGCGCCCGTATGCGTTTATCGAAATGCTTGACGGCGGAAAGCGCGGCGCCTTGTATGACATGCTGGAATTTGAACAGCGGGAATGCTATAGCCGCTTTAAGGCAGGAAGAGACACGCGCGTAGAAGCGTTTAACAGCTTTTTAGAAAAGCAAAAGCTCACCCTTGCCGACTTTGAGAAGAAAAAGACGTTTGAAAACTTTTACGCAGAGCGGGAGCAAAAAAGCCTTACCCTTACGGTACAAGAAATACTCGGCGCATATTTAGCGAGCTTTGATGAAAAATCCCGGGCGGCTGTCCAGTACGGCAACTTTGCCGAGCAAGCGGAGCGCGATATGGCAAAGACTTCCGATAGTTACGGCGCATTAGATGCGTTTACCGATGCACGATACAGCGCAGTTCTTGCCGAAGCGGAGCGACTTATGGCGGCCGATGCGCGGTTAAAAGCGACTGTAGAATATTTACAAGCGGAATACAAAAAAGAGGGAGTTCGCTTGAGAGAGCACAACATCACTGT
>CAJPTT010000037.1 GCA_905373565.1 uncultured Treponema sp.
ACTGCTGACTGCTGACTGCTGACTGCTGACTGCTGACTGCTGACTGCTGACTGCTGACTGCTTCGCTTAATGCTGCAATATACTGCTTACCAAACTTTAAATCAGGTTCAAGATAATTACCTTCAGCCCATTCATTCCAACTTTTTATAAACACAAATTTGCTTTTAGCATTTTTCAGTACTGTTTGTGCATGATCTCTAAATAGTTCGGGGGTTTCATCACAAAACACAACACCATTTTTCCCACTTCGTGGGGTATGATCCCATCCCACAATTATAGACGGACATATCCTTGGTTTCGAATCCATTTCCATATCAAAGAATCTTTTACTTACCTTCCGATATGGAATAATTAGGGGTATCTTAAATACATGGCGATAAAGATAAGATATAGCTCTAATAAAAAAACTTCTTTGCTTGACATAATCATCCATACAACATGTATTTACAGCGTCCAAATCAAGCTTAAAATATTCATCGATACGATCCCTATCATTAACACAGTGCCCAATAAAATAAATCCCCGGTAAATCCTCTTTTTGCACCAGCTTTCTCCATGTATCTATAAATACTGAAATTTCAGAGCTTGCCAGCGGTTTATAAATAATAAAGATCGGCTTTCCATCAATTTTTATATATCTATCATCTTTAAACGCAGGAAGAACATCATAAAAATGCTTCGTGTACTGTTCAATGCCATCATATTTTTGTTCGATAAGTAATTTATCTGTTCCTGATTTATCCCATGATTTTGAATACCAATTTTCATTTGCCCATGCAAGACAAAAAGGAAAATCAGGCTCACCACTCACCAACACTTCTTGAAAAGGTCTTTCTAGAAGCTGTTGATTTTCGCTAAACCAATAATGCCAATAACAAAAACCATCTATTCGAGCCTCTTTTGCAAGTGCTACCTGAGCTTTCCTCGTTTCCGGTACACGCAAATCATAAAACCCCAAATCAGCAGGAATTCTGGGTTGATAGTGTTTTGCATAGAATTTATTTGCTTTTGCAACATTCGTCCATTCTGTAAAACCTTTTCCCCACCATGCATCATTTTCAGGAATGGGGTGAAATTGTGGAAGGTAAAACGCAATCAATTTTGATCTATTATCTAACACCATATTTCTCCAATACAATACCGACTTGTTTTCATCTAATTTTTGATAAATAAAAGATATATCATCATTAACAAATCCATCAAACAACTCAACTATATCTATACTCAATAATTTGTTTCTTATTTCTTCATCAAATCGATACTTTATAACTTTTGCCGGATTACCGCCGACAATCGCATACGGAGCAACATCCTTTGTAACAACAGCCCCGGCAGTAATAATGGCGCCTTGCCCTATAGTAACCCCTGAACAGATAATAGCATTCGTACCTATCCACACATCGTCCTTCACAATAATACTCCCCTTTGTACCAGCCTCAGATGTATACCCAAACGCTTTTACCTTAAAGGGATAAGTTGAAATAGTATGGACTTCATGCTCACCGCCAAGTAAAAACTGTACACCTTCGGCAATAGAGCAGTAACTTCCTATAACCAATTTTACATCTTCGGGAGTAAAATCGACAACATGCAGCGTCCCGTATGTCTTTTTTCCTACATGTATTCTGGAAATATCACAAAAATTTGCAATATACGTTTCGTTATGTGTATTGTATTTTCTATAGCGCCTTTTAAAAAGATAGAGTTTTATACGATTTATAAACATAGGAACCTCAAAAGAACTATTAGCATCATTATCATACTTTACCTCTTAATCAAATTTTTTAACTTTTGCTTATAAAGCAAGAATCTTACTTTGCAAAGGAAAAGTATAAAATAACTGTCATTCTTGTATGCCCTAGTTATTAAATCTTCGATATTATCTTCAGACGCAGCCGTGTGATATTTTTGTTTATTAAGATTATAATTAGTAATCCATAAAGAAAAGAAATTTAACAGTATATCTTTTCGTAGAAAGTTATAACAAGACTGGTCAACAATCCCGCATTCTATTTTGTTCTTAAGTAGCTGTAAGTAATTTTTGTAAAAAACATTATATAAGCCATAAGAGATATCTTTCTTTTGAACATCTTGCACTGATACTTTTTGTTTGTTTAACACAACCATCGCATTTTTTTTGCTCAGTATGTCTAATAAAATTTTTGTTTGCCATAAAAAAGTCTCAGTACCAGCAAACCAATCATCAATAAGCAAAAGTTCATCTTCCCAAAACCCAAAGCCACCAATCCATGTGATATAAAACGAAGTTATCCTTAAAAAATCATTAATATCAGTACATTCATACTGATCTTTTTGTTTTTTTCCTAAATTATGATTTGGAAAAAAAAGGAACGGTCTATCTTTTTGATAAGTCTTTATATTATAAAGTAAATAGGCTAGGTAACCGCCAGAATAAATTAACGTATCATTACAAAGCTTTCTAAACGTTCCATTAGCACGCGTTATACTTGTAGGAAAATTTTTATCTCTAATATTCTCATCATTCCTATAATAATGAATATTGCTATATTGATCCAAATATTTTTTAGCCACTTCTTGGGTATTATCTGTCGATGCATTATCAGAAATAACCACTTCAACTTCAGATGAGTTAAACTCTGGTAGACATACAAGCGTATCTAAACTTTTTGCAAGGTATTCAGCTCTATTATACGTCGGTATACAAATGCTCAATAGTGGTTTTTCACTCATTTTATCACCTCAGCATTATGCCAAATATTTTTACAACGTCTAAAAATCACATACGCAATAGGACTTCCTAATACCTGCATACTCAGAAACCCGCAAAAGAAAAAGTCTGCAGGTAACAACTTTCCAATAATAAAAGTCGCACAAGCGATCCATACGGCACTTATAATAGATAAGACCATATAAGGTTCTTGCTTATGCCCACGTAAGTATAGTGCTAATGCATTGACAAATAATTGGATAAAATAACATATATATAAAACACCCATAGGCATTACGGGCAAAAACCTTCCGACAACTTTCGGAACTATCCACACACACCCAAATAGCCAAATGAATAGAATCACTCCAATACCGATAATAATATATGTTCCCAATGCAAACAATAACCTTTTTACAAATAATGTATCTAAGGTAGACCAGTTTTTAGCTGAAACAAGCATATTAATTCGCGGAGTAATTGTGTATAGCCAAATATTTGCCATATTGAAAACAGCAAGTATTAATGACAAAGAAATCCCGACCTTTCCACTCAATACAGGGCCATAAAAAAAGTGCATCAACGGAGTATAAATTTGGAAAATAAAATATCCGCTGGAAAAACTCAGTGCGTATTTGATAAACAGCGGCATTACTTCTTTTCGCCAAGGATATGTATATACCTTAGCAATAGTCAAAAGTTGAGAAAGAAATCCTTTAAACTTTCCAAATAAGCTTATAAAGATCGTGCACGCACTAACAAACATACCTAAGGCGAGCGCAAAAATATTACCATGAAGAACTAATACAATCGCAATAATGCAGGTATAAACAATATTTACCACAAAACGTATTTTCTGCACTTCTGCAATTTTATTTAAACCTTCGATAAAGGATAGAATAGAGGTATTTAAAAAATTAACCAGGGAGCCTATTGTGTAAATAGTCCACGGTAAAAGATACACAGCAAGAACATCATCACGCACAAAATAAATAATTCCAATAATATAAATAATGGGAAACACAACAATACCTATTGTTGCTATCCATTTTATCGTAAATTTAAAAAACGAAGCAAGTTTATTAAGATGCTCTTTATCTCCTATAAGAATTCCGTCTTTTGAAAAAGATAAAAATGCAAATTCATGAGCGCTAAACTGTAAGATAATATTGCTAAATCCCAAATCTGCAAAAATTGAAAGAGCAGAAAGACTGGTAAAAAGATACCAATACCCCTGTTGTGTTTCAGTTAGAAACAACGGTATAAGCAGCATTATGATTGGACCACTTACTAAGCGCCATATTTGATTTATAAGCGTAGCAAATATATCTTTTGCATTTTGATTATTAATAAAAGACACTGCCTTACCTATACCATAAAACTTTCATATATTCTGTAAGCACCATTAATAAACTCTACGGAACTCATTCTTATGCTGTTTTGCACCATCAAAACATTCTGTCGTTACAGAATGAACGTTACAAACCTTCTTCACTCCCTCTAAAAACGGAGTTTCCGGTTTCCACCCTGTATCTTTTGTAAGTTCAGTTATGTCTGCCTGTAAAAACATCGGCTGATGCGGGTAATATTCTTTTGCCCCAAAGCGTATTGCAATATCAGGATTAACATAATCGCGAATTATATTTACATACTCCGATAGTTTACAAGCTGTACCGCTTCCAAGCGGATATGTTTTTCCATGAATACCTTTTTGTGCGACAGCGAGAATAGCCTGAGCTGCATCATCGGCATACAGATAATCCCAGATCTGTTCACATTTCGTTAATTCAGGACTCTGACCATTTTGTAACTCATTTATCACATACGAGATCAATGTATACGGAGCATCATTCGGACCGTACACACTTAATATACGGAGCCAATTATGGCGTATATCTAATTGCGTACATAAAAGCGCAGACAGACGTCCTGCTGTATATTTTGCAATACCGTATCCGCTTTGAGGGTGTACAGGGGTATTCTCTGTTAAAGGACATTGTACAGCCCCATACTCTGCTTGACTCCCTGCTCCAATAAAAACCTTACAGCCCATTCTTTGCGCAAGGCGAGCCGCATCAAGTGTATATTGAATATTACATACCTGCGCATCAACATCGTCTCGTGCATTGCCGAATGTTTTTTCCCATGCGAGATGGATAAAAACATCGCAATCCGTAATTACAGGTGTAAGCATATTGTAATCTTTCAAATCTGCTTGAAGTATATCAACGCTATTTGAAGCAATTAGCGTCTTTGCCCGCTCTGAGTCTTTCCGTACAATACAAACAATATCAAATCCTTGTTTTTTCGCACAGCGTATAAGAGCTGCACCGAGTACTCCGGTAGCCCCTGATATAACTATTTTCTGCATAGCGTCCCTAATAGCACCTTCAACTCAGATACTGTAGAACACAGATAATCGACATCAGCCAATTCATCCTTTGTTCCTGTACCCCAGAGTACACCAATTGTTTTTATTCCTGCACATTTTGCAGCGTAACAATCCGATGCCATATCTCCTATCCCGTACGTAATTTCCTTATTCAAACCTTGCAATTCAATAAGATACTTAAACAGTTCGGACTTTTCTTTTTTATCGCTGCCAAAGCTGTAGGGGGTAATAATTTCTCTAATTTCAACATCCCAGCCGAGTTTATGAATAATTTTACGACTCGGAAGATCGGGTTTATTGGTAATAATATAATGTGCGTAATCAACAGTATCATGCACAATAGCATCAATACCTGTGAAAGAATGCGTATGCAAAAAACTACTCGAATCGTACCGCTGCCTAAAAGCCCTTACGGTGTCCTGCAGTTTTTCATTACTAAGATACAGAGGATCAAAGGAGGCTCTTAAAATATTATCGATTGTCGGACCTACCCGTAGCGACTTTACACTTTTTAATATATCTATATTTGCATCAGTCAGCGCAAGTTTCAGCGATTCCAGAACCTCTTCCTCAGAATCGATCAGTGTTCCATCCAAGTCCCAAATAAGATTAAGCATCAAAACACCTTTTATTTATTATAAATACTGTCAGTAATGAACTTGATGTCCATAGTTCCTTTCGTCATTTTCTTAAAATCGTCAAACATATCTTTTATTTCAATATTAAGTTCATCCCATTTATTATCGGGATTCAAAGTAGGTAAGGTCGGATCCGCATAACTTTCCGCATACTCATTCTTAAAACCGTCAAAACCGGCTAAAACAACCTGCCCAATATGTAATTTATTCAACAAACGAAGGCATGTGATGAGCGAATTATCAAAGTGTTGCCACCCGCGTTTTATCAAAGTATTAAAATTAATTATTGTTTCATTATCGATTTGGGAGGTTTTTATATTTGACGTTATTATTTTTTTTACGGGTGTAAAGATATTTGAATATACTTCTTTTGCATACGTATATCTTACTTTGTTACAAAAGAACAAATAATCATAGTTATAATAAGAAAACACAGAATTTATGCCGATCACGATCGGTTTATTGTTTTTAATATAAGCATTTATCTTATCTTGTTCGAGTACAATCGATTTCCCTGATGCGATCAAAAGGACAGGCCGCTTTCCTATTAACTCTTGTAATTCTTTTAAGGCTTTTTCATCATCAACTATTTTATTTTGGTAGTCAAGGTATTTCTTTTCAAGTAAATCATAGTCATACTGTATGCGTTCGGAAGCAGTCATGGAATTTATTATATTATACATATCTTTTGCATTTGTCCGGTGGTTATCTAAAAGATACGCAATGTTGTTTACATGTGTACAATATAAACCGGCAATAAAGTAGGGAGTTGAATATCCCCATGTGTAATGTTTTTTAAAATTCCCCATATACATATCAATTGCATCAAGGATAACATTCATATCGTAATTACCTTGATGTTTTTTATCCAAATAACTTGCTAATAATTCAGTTGTCGTATTGCCGGCCCCTCTCCCCATACCGCACAATGAAGCGTCAACAATAATGTCCCTTTTTTCTTTCATAAACATTTCTATAAATGAAATTGATAATGCAAATGAAAGCTGCTGATTGTTATGAGAATGAAATCCTAACTTTATGTCCTGCTTTAATTCAGTATTTAAAATATCTACGATATTTTTTAAATCTTGCTCGTACATTGCGCCGAATGTATCGACGATAGAAAGTGATACGGGCTCTATTTCATTCATGGCATGAGCAAGTGTTTTCAATTCATTTTCGGTATACGCAAGCGTATTTGCCGCTTGAAATAAAATTTTATAGCCTTTGCTGCGTATTTGTTTCCCAATTTCAATGGCCTCATTATGTTTTCCACGCGGAAATACTATCCGTATCGCGTCAACGGATTTTCCGTCACAAACAGGAAGATTTTCTATATCATAACGATCCCAATCAATCATTACCGCATAGAGCGTATCTGATCTTTTATCGAGAAGATACGGCACCATATCGGAAGGCGTGTGAAAAAAGGACGAGCCTTCCTTATGTGGTGTATTTTTTAACCATCCGCATTCAATTATATCTATATTGGCATCCTGCATCCTTTTTATTATACCTTTTATCGCAGGGGTACCAAAGTTCGACTGCGTGATATAAGCGCCATCTCGCAATGTGCAATCTAAAAGCTGAATTTTATTGTTCATAATTTTCTCCCGATAATCTTCTCTGTTTTGCAAATTTTATTAAACCTAATAATGTTTCATCAACAGTTGTCTTTGTTGTAATTATTTCTCGATCACATAATATATCCAACACGGGAACAATAAAATCGGCCCTATGAACACATCCGCCGCCGACAATAATTTTTTCAGGAACACTATTATCCGAAATAATATTCAATGCTTCTTTATACTGTTTTAGCCAATTTAATGCAATAGAAGCAATAATACTCTTGATATCTGTTACATTTTCTTTCAATTGAATAAAACCGCTTATATTGCTGTATTTCCATGCTGCATTAAATATATTTAAATCAACGTGTAAAGGCGCATTTATGACATCATTTACCGTTAAAGACGCCCATATATCCCAAAATATTCCGTCTCCACCGCTTTTCAAAGTAAAGATATTATCAATAATTGTCTTAAATACATTTATTGCACGTCCAGAAGGAATATGCGTGATAGTTCTGAAAATCGATTTTGTGTTCCATGGACGTAACTCGTAAGCTTCATTAAATCCGTTTTTAAAAAACGCCACTTGAGACCCCGTACCCAGATTTATAGCCGCTTTTGCCTTTATGCCAAAATCCATGCCACGCAAAGCTGTCTGAAAATCACCAAACCCGCCGTATACATCAATTTTTTTATTATTCAGTGTAATAGTTCCCAATAAAGCCTTATCTGTTATTTCACAAAAAGCTATATTAATATTTGGTATAAAATTGCGAGTAAGGTCTCTATCCCATGTGTTTTCAGTAATATTATAGAAACCCGTTCCTGCTGCAAGCGTTACATTGGAGCACGGTTTAATACAGCCCCCCCGTAACAATAACCAATCAACTAAAGTACATAAAATAAAATTTTTATATTTAAATTCTTCTTTTTTTGATAAATGTGCGGCAATAACAGCAGGTAGACCCGGTTTTAATTTCATTCCCGTTTTAGTAAAAAACACATCGGCAGACTGCTGAAGTACTTTATATAAATCTGATTTTTGCGTTACCCGCTGATCCTGCCAGCTTATATATCCTGTAAGAGAAAGATTACTATCTTTATCCCACAATACAAATCCATGCATTTCAGAACATATATATAATTCGGAAATGCAAGGATATGCCTGCAGAAGAGGAGCGGTACACCGTTCCAAACATTGCCAATATTCTTCGGCAGGTATCTCATGAGTCCCATCCCCTTCAATTTTATGTTTTGTTGACGGAGAAGGACATTCTTGTGTTTGTAATATTAAATCGTCAGCAAGATCATAGGCAAGAGCTTTGATTCTGCTTGCACCGAAGTCAATACAAATAACCGGATCATTTACCATAAATCTTTTACCTTGAAAAAAGCGTCATTAATATATCGTAAACCTGTCGAATCTAAAGGGACATCTATAAATTCAAGGTGTCCTATTTTTGTCAAAACTGCCAATTTAAGATTTTTTCCTTCGACTTTCTTATCATTCGCAAGAATCGGCAATATTGTATCGCATTTTAAATCGATGAAATATTGCCAGATAATATCGGGGATAATTTTTTTTCCGAGTACATATAATCTTTTAAACTCTTTTTCAGATAATAATCCTAATTTAGTTGAAATTGCATTTTCAACCAGAATCCCAATCGAAACCGCAATACCGTGAGGAATCAAAAAATTACTGAGAGCTTCAATTGCATGCCCAATACTATGCCCGTAGTTCATTGAACGCCGTAAATCAAGTTCAAATTCATCTTCTGTAACAATCAGTTTTTTTATTTCCAAAGAGCAACTGATACACTCATTAATTGCCTGCATATTCCGTTGAATCAAAGTATCTATATGCTTCTCCAAGAATTCAATAGAACTTTCGCCACCGGTTAAACAAAGTCTGAAAATTTCGCCGCAACCTGAATAAAAATCATTATCAGAAATGGTATTTATAAATGCCGTATCAATGAATACCTGTCTGGGAGCTGAAAATAATCCCAACACATTTTTAGTAGCTTTATAATTTACCGCTGTTTTTCCGCCTACACAACTATCACTTTGCGCCAGCAATGTTGTGGGTACAAATTTCCACGGAATTCCCCTTTTGTACATATAAGCACTGAATGCGCCGATATCCTGAACTATTCCGCCGCCAATGACGTACAAGACAGAACCGCGGTTTGCATTATTTTCAAGCAAAAAATCACATACTTTTAAAACAGTATCAATATTTTTATTTTGTTCTATCGCTGCAAAGGCATATGTGGCAAATTTACTGTAATCAAGACCGGTTATTATTTGTGTCTTTATTTTTTCATCTATCAAAAGCAGCGGATGATTTTCTTTTTCCAATTCACGATAAAGCCAATCAAAATCATATTCGTTATGAATAAGAAAAACTGTATAATTTCTAGGACACGAGCTGACTTGTATAACATTACCGGTACATCCAGCCTCCGAAAAAAATTCTTTGCTTTGTATGTAAAAATGCAATCTCATTTTACTTTCCATAATTAAAAAATCCTCCTATGGAATATCCACCGTCAACGACAATATTTTGTCCAGTAATATATGTATTCAGATCACTCACAAGAAATTTAACTACTTCACCGATGTCTTGGGGGGTACCCAATCGTTTCAAAGGAACACTTTGTTCTATATATCGTATCTCAACATCACTCAAATTTTGTCGAGTCATTTTTGTATCGATATATCCAGGAGAAACAGCATTCACCTTTACCCCTATATCCGCTAATTCAATAGCAAGAACTTTCACAACAGCCAATAAGCCGTGTTTAGAAATGGAATAAGGCAATCTTCCTTTGCGGCCTAAAAAACCGTATAGCGAGGAAATAATTACAACATCTCCAGTTTGTTTCTGATCCCAATACGGCACTATTTTTTTTATTAAATATAAAAAACCGTTCAGATTTATATCTAAAGACTTTTTAATATCTTTAAAATTGGAATCTTTGAATAAGCAGGGTTTGTTGTATCCTGCAGAATGTATAACAATATCAAAATCAATTCCGAATTTTGCAAAAAAAAGATCTATTGCTTCTCGATCTGAAAGATCAAGATCATTTGATCCTACACAAAAAAGCTCTACATCTTCATTCTGGAGTTTTTCTGCGATTCCCTGACCGATTGCCCCTGTCCCGCCCAAAATCAAAACTTTTTTCATATTTTCATAGCCTCATCATAATTGCGCTTCATTTCATCTTTAGGTAAAAACGGATACATATCTTCAAGCGGCGGCGAAACCATTGTACCATCCGGTAATTTTTTTGCTGAAAGCTTTGGTGAAAAGAATTGAGCAGGGTCAAGCAATACTTCGGCTATAATACCCCCATTCGAATTCAAAACGTCTCGAATCCGTTCAGGAGCTGTATGCATATTATCAATCTTTACATACGGGAAGCCATAGGCAAATGAGATTTTTTCCAGAGACGGAAAACTAATACCATTCTCATGGCTGACACCGCAAAGGGGCGGTTTAAATAAGTTCATCTGTGTCTGACGAATTGAATGATACCCATCATTATTGAGAATAAACAGCTTTATATTCAATTGATTATGTATAACCGTTTGCAGTTCTTGTATATTCATTTGTAGGCTGCCATCACCATCTATACAAATGACCCGTTTTCCACATCGGGCAACGGCAGCCCCTAAAGCAGCAGGAAGTCCATACCCCATACTAGCACATCCCGAATTGGTAAAAAGCCGCTGATTTTTCCGAATATATCCAGCCTGAAACGCACAAACACAGGCGCTTCCATTACCGGTAATAATAAC
>CAJPTT010000038.1 GCA_905373565.1 uncultured Treponema sp.
CCCATCGGTGTTTTTACCGCCCTCTGCGGCAGTCCTTTCTTTATTTGGCTTTTGTCCCGCCAAAATAAAAATTTAAAATGAACGGCAAAAAGGAGTGTATACGGTATGAAAACGGACGATGAGGTGATTGCAATACGAAATTTAAGTTTTTCGGTGCAGACAAGAAAGATTATCGACACGGTTTCTCTTGCCGTGCAGCATAAATGTATTGCAGGAATTATCGGGCCGAACGGCAGCGGCAAAACAACGCTTTTAAAGCACCTGTACCGAGCCCTGCCTGCCGATAAGAAAACAGTGTTTATCAATGGAGCGGCGGTAGAAGAGTATTCATGCCGTGAAGCGGCGCAAGTGCTCACCGTTATGCGGCAGGAAAACACAACCGATTTTGATTATTCCGTGCTGGAAATGGTGCTGATGGGACGCACCCCGCATAAACGTATTTTTGATCCCGAAACCGCAACGGACAGAACAATTGCAATACAGGCATTGGAATATACCGGTATGGCAGATTGCGCCGAACGCAGTTTTTCCACCCTTTCAGGCGGAGAAAAACAGCGTGTCCTCATTGCCCGCTCCATAGCGCAGCAAGCTGACATTTTTGTGCTTGATGAGCCGACAAACCACCTCGATGTACACTATCAATGGCTGCTCATGGAAACAATCAAAGGGCTGAACAAAACAGTACTCGCTGTCTTCCATGAATTAAACCTTGCCTGCGCTTTTTGTGATTATCTTTTTGTTATGCACCAAGGGAAAATCGCCGCATGCGGCACTCCATACGAAATATGCACCGAATCCTTGCTCGCCGACGTTTTCCGTATTCAAGCTGAAATCATCAAAGACAAACACAACCGTCCGCACATCTTATACCAGCACTCACTTGCATGATATAAGGGCGTATGAAGATTACCTCAACTAAAATGAAGGTATAACTTCGGTAGTCTCCTACTTACTCATATATTTGAGCTATATCTGTCATAAACTTCATCCATAGCAGTGAATCTCCGTCTGTACAAACTGTCTCATCCGTACCATTGCTTTAAGGCTGCAACAGCCTGCGCATAGTCAAGCGGCTGCTTCTCAGCCAGCGCTTCTATTTCCGGCTGAAAATTAGTCTCAAGTTCTTGCTGCGTGATGCCGCAGATACCGGCATAGGTTTCATTCAGGCTGATGTCTTTGAGGTTATTCAGATCACTGAAAATACTAATCTTACTGAACTTAGTTACTCCAGTGAGAAAGGCAAAACGGATATATTCATCGCAGGTCTTAATCACCGAATCAACAACCCCGACGCAAGCGTTGCCGTGGACGGCGGGTATTAAACCATCGTACGAATAAAACGGAAAATCGGCCTTGTACCGCAGGAAGTATCCGTCTATTACGATTTTACAGTTAAACAAAACATCGACTACTTTTGCGGGCTGTACATCGATAACGGAGCCGAACGAAAGAAGCTGGTGAAAGCAAAAGCAATTTATCGATTAGAATATACAAAAACGGTATCGCGCAGACAATCATTAAAAACATAGTAGAGCAGATAAAGCAAACCGATTCACAGGTACAAACCTTTTTGCGCTTTGCACTTTCAACAAAGGAAGCAACGGGGGCTTTCGACTTTGAAAAAGTACGAAACGCGCTTGCGGTACGAACTGAGGTTATCAATGTGAACCGAGAGGAAGACACATCGACTGCAGTGCCCCGATTGGAACAATATCGGTATGCAGCTTTTGTTCCTGCTGTTGTACTTTACGCTTGGCGTTTATTTCAGTAAGCTGAACAGGGTACGGAACAAGATTGAGTTTGCGCAGAAGATGCTCCACATCTTTTTATGACACTTTTGGAAATATACGGTGTATTTTCTGCTTATTTTAAAATCGATCATATACCTGAGAGGGCTTGTTTTTATGTTCTTTCTTTGACATTATACGCTAAAGGGTGTGTATCGCATATCAAACAGCTCCACAGAAGGCAATATTTATATGATATGAAAAAAGCCTTTATAGCATTAATTGATAAAAGAGTTTCTGCTCTAAAGTAGCATGAAGATGGACGAAAAACAATATACGGACTTTTTTGATCCGGAGGTTCAAAAAATTGCCGGAGAAGACGGCTGCAGCATCTACAAAATGAAAAACAGCACCGGCGAAGGTGTCATTACACAGTACGAAATTCTTCCCGGTATTGAATTATTCTATAATGATTTCCACATGAGCGACGGACAAAATCAGAATAAATTACCCCATCCTGATGTGTTAGAAATCAATCATTGCCGCGAAGGCCGATTTGAATGTGAGTTTACCAATAAGGATTATCAATATATCGGAGCAGGTGATATTGCAATCAACAGGTTAACGAACAAAACTACTGCAACGTATTTTCCGCTCTCTCATTATCACGGAATTTCAATAACGATAGATTTGCAGAGAACCAATCAAACGATGAAAAAAATTGAAAATGTCATAGGTGGCTTAAACATAGATGTATATCAGATTGCAGACAAATTTTGTAAAGATAATGCTTGTGTCGTTTTAAGATGCCATACCGAAATTGAACATATTTTTTCCGAACTGTATCAAGTTAAACCTCGAATGATTGCCTATTATCTAAAGATTAAAATTTTAGAATTGCTTATGTTTTTAAATCAGGTTTCTCTTGAGGATTATAAAAAAGAACGAAGATATTTTGCAGGTCATCAAGTACGTACAATAAAAGAAATTCACGCCTATATGACAACAAATCTTTGTCGTCATTATACGTTGCAGGAACTTTCAGATACATTCAATATTCCTCTTACATCAATGAAAGTTTGCTTTAAGGGCGTATACGGCTCACCTATATACTCCTATATGAAATCCTACCGTATGCACGCAGCAACGGTGTTACTTAAAGATTCATCAGACAGTATAACAGAAATTGCTGCAAAAATAGGATATGATAATCCAAGTAAATTTTCCGAAGTCTTTAAAAAAGAATTTGGGAAATTACCGTCGGAATTTAGAAAGTCATTGTCCAAATAGAGGGTAGTTTGTCTTTTTAGAGTGGTAAGAACACATCAATTCAAATACAATCTGTTTCTATAACTCAAGTCTTAAAGAAAAGCAGCGTAATATGCGGTATTTTTTTGAGGCTTTATTAACAATAACTAACATTTTATAACTAAAGGAAGGTACATGAATCGGGATGTAAAAAAATATATCCTGCGGAAATTAATTGAATTACTCTTCACCTTGCTGTTTGTAACCTTGTTATCGTTCTTGCTGATGCGGTTATCATCTGTTGATCCTGCAACTGCTTATGCAAAACGGATGGTGGGAAATCCGACGATGGAGCAGATAGAGAGAATACGTGTTCGGTTGGGGTTCGATAAACCGCTGATAATGCAATATCTTTATTGGGTATGGAATTTACTCCATTTTAACTTAGGCGCTTCTCTTGCAAACGGACACGATGTATGGGCTGATATTGCAACAGCTTTTCCTAAAACATTGTCCATTGTTCTCCTCGCCTCTTTTTTTCAAATTATTTTTATCATCGGACTTAGTTGCGCTGCGTTTTTATGTCCGCATAAAGCGGCAAAAAAAATGGTAAGGCTGTTCTGTATTTTAGGCGTTTCTATTCCTTCTTTTTATGTAGCGACTGTTTATTTGGATTATTTTGCCGTTCAAAAATCCTTGATTTCCGTCGCAGGAAATATAACATTAATAAGTTATATTTCTCCGGCGCTCTGTATTGGAATATTCGGCGCTTCATTTTATACGCCGCTTTTGATGGACGCTCTGAACAACGAAAGCTCTGAAGATTATGCGTTTTATGCCCGATGCCGCGGACTTTCGGAAATCCGCCTTTTATTTTTTCACTTTTTGCCGAGAGCGGTAATCGGTTTAATTCCTAATTTTTTGCAAAGTATCGGATTAGCGCTTGCAAATGCAACTATTATCGAATCCATTTTCTCAATTCCGGGATTCGGGTATCTGATAGTAAATCATGTACTTGATCATGACACGCCTATGATTCACGCCGAAGTTTTTTTCTTAGCATTAGCAATAGCGCTTTGTAATATCGCAGCCGATTTTGCGCAATGGACAATCGGGTCTAAAAAGGCGGTAATGTACTAAAATGAACGCACGGCATTTCGCTCAAAAAAGTATGTTTTTTATTCCTCTATTGATTGTCATATTTTTCTTTTTGGGATTTTTATGCGCACCCAATAATCCGATGGAAGCACATTTGCTCAATAGATTTGCTTCTCCAAGCAGGGGATATCCGTTCGGTACGGATTCATTAGGCCGTTGTATTTTTTCACGGCTGCTCTATGGAGGATGGACAACATTAAGCCTTGTATTAGGCGGCTCGTTAATCGTTTTTCTGCTTGGAACCGCCATAGGAATGGTTACAAGCAGAGGTGTCATTAAAGAAAATGCGCTTATAGACGGCTTCATTAATGCCGTTACTGCAATTCCGCCTATTGCATATTTAATTGTGTTCGTCGGCGCTTGGGGGAGCGGAGCAAAAACAACGCTTATTGCTCTAACGATATCCTATATTTTGCGGTATATAAAACTGGTACGTACCCGCACTGATATGGAAATAGGAAAAGCATACATTATGTGTGCAATAGCCTCCGGTGCTTCAAAGGCAAGAATTATGCTGATTCATATTTTTCCCAATCTGATCGCCGAAATGATTCGCTTCTTATGCCTTTCCTGTGCGGATATGATTTTAGCAATTACGGGATTTTCGTTTATCGGATTGGGACTTGGCGATAATGTTGTAGATTGGGGACGTATGATTTTAGATGCAAGAGGCGCGTTAATTCTTCATCCGTTCATGGTTTTGTACCCGATAGGAGCAGTTATCATATCGACCCTCTGCTTTAATGTCATCGGAAGGTTTATTTTCAGCCGCTAAAATGGCGCGGCTGAAAAACACTGCGAGTTTGCCGTTCGGCAAACATCGCTTATTAACGTGTGCGCGTGTCGCGCACGAATTGAACAACTTCCAAAGTTCACACTTTGTTCAGTTGTTCAACTTTAAGGAAGAAACTTAACAACAAAGGATGCATCGTGATGTTGAAAATTGAACGACTGGAGGTAAAAGAAAAATCAGGCCGTTGTCTCTTAAAAGATATTTCTATGGAAATTCCGGCAGGTCAAATCATCGGTCTTACCGGTCAGAGCGGCGCCGGGAAAACAACTTTGCTGAGGAGTATTTTAGGAATGCTTCATACAAATTGCAGTATCAGTGCCGGAACGATTTTACTGGATGATGTAGATGTATCGATGCTTTCTCGTAAAGCGCATCGTGAACTGTGCAGTAAGCGGCTGGGATTTATTCCTCAAAATCCTATGACGGCATTCGATAGCCGCTTGAAGATCGGATATCAGATGGAAGAAACATTTATCAATCGTTTACATCTTAATAGAGATGACGCAAAGGCTTTGGCAAAAAAATATTTGATTGCGGTAAATCTCAAAGATACTGATCGAGTATTGCAAGCCTATCCTTTTGAGTTATCGGGTGGAATGCTGCAAAGAGTCGCAGCAGCAATGCTGCTCGCAATGGCGCCGGATTATATTTTAGCGGATGAGCCGACAGCAGCATTGGATGAAGAAAACAGAGATTTGCTGCTTTCTATTATACAAGAACAAATGAAGGACAAAGGAATTTTGTTTGTATCGCATGATATTAGTGCACTTACCCTAGTGTGTCGCAATGTGTATGTATTAGGAGCGGGAAAAATAATTGAAACCGGAACGATGGATAGGCTTTTAGCTCATCCAAAAACAGAGTGGATGAAACGGTTTTCCATAGTAAGCCGGACAGAAAACCGAGGGGAATGGAAATGGGAGAAATTGTAATTCGGGATGTAAATCAAATATATCATAACAAACAATTAGGAGATTTCTTTGCGCTTTCGGATATCAATCTTCATCTTAGAAAAGGCGAAAACCTTGCAATTCAAGGAGAAAGCGGTTCAGGAAAGAGTACGCTTGCACGGCTTCTCATCGGAATTGAAAAACCGACATCAGGCGCTATTTTTATAAACGGAGAAGATATAACAAGTTGGAATTATAAAACTTGGAGACAGCGCCGCAAAATGATACAAGCAGTTTTTCAGGATTCTTCCGGAACCTTAAATCCGGCAAGAACAGCTTATGCAAATGTTGAAGAGGCATTAGTAAATCTTACCGACCGGAAAAAAGCAGATCGAAAAAAACATATTTTACAGTTAATGGATGACGTTCATATGGATTATCGGCTTTTAGAAACCCCTGTCCGTCAGCTTTCAAGCGGGGAGCAACGGCGGCTTTCCTTGCTTCGAGCAATTGCCGTAGAACCTGATTATTTAGTTATGGATGAGGTAACGAGCGGGCTTGATGCTATTTCGGCAGATGCCGTACTAACCTTGGTAGAGAACTTTGTAAAGCTATCCGGCAGCTCTTGCATTTTTATTACCCATAGCAAACGAGACGCCATGCGTATTGCTAATAGAGTAGTCATTATGCGAGACGGGCGGATTACCGAGCAAGGTCATCTCATAAATTAAGACATCTTTTAAAAGCTATACCTTCAGTTCTTAGAAGATGCCGATTATCATACGAGGAGGAATGATAATATGAAACAACTGCACGGAAACCTTATTACTACGATTTTGGGTTGTTGCATGGTTTTGGCAATGATGTCATGCGGACAAAATTCTGCAAACACACAATCAGGCAGTAATACCGGAAAAACGGGAAATGAGCCGAAGGTGCTCACAATCGTTACAGCGAAAGAACTCGATAACCTTACTACGCTGACGATGAACAAGGAAAACAACATTGCCTGCGGCTTTGTCTATGAAACCTTAGTCGGATATGAGAACGGAAAGATTATTCCGCGATTAGCTTCAGAATGGGGATGGGATGATACGAACACCGTTCTTACGTTCAAACTTCGTAAAGGTGTTGCTTTTACCGACGGAACACCTTTTAATGCGAAAAGCGTAAAAGCAATTCTCGAATTTGATAATTCCAATCCCAACTTTAGCGGTATCAAGGGAATATGCAATATTAAAAGCGTAGAAGCGATCGACGAATACACGATAGCTGTTCATTACGCTTCACCGTGCTTTTCTTATATCAATGATTTCTGTTTTCAAAATGTTGCAGCGATGATGTCTCCGAATGTATTTAAAGCTGGAAATTTTCAAACATTCAAAGCCGTTGTAGGTACCGGTCCGTATATTCATAAGGAAATGATTTCCGGAGATTGCACCCGATTTATCAGAAATGAACATTACTGGGGAAAAGCTCCATATTATGATGAGATTGTCGTGAAGTATATACCGGAAGCGTCTTCACGGTTACAGGCATTGCAAACCGGAGAAGTTGATTTAATTTATGGCGCTGATCTTCTCAGCTACGACGATTATAATCAAGCGCTTTCTCTTAACGGTATTAAAGGCACGATAAATACCGGCAATACGCTGACCCGGAATCTGGTACTGAATGCTTCCGGTTCAATTTTAAGTGATATTAAAATTCGTCAAGCTATCGCCTCTGCGATTAACAGAAAGGAAATCACTACGGGACTGACGTATGGACATGAAACTCCCGCCGTTACCTTGTTTGCGCCCGGAGCGCCTTATACCGATATTTCCTATAACAATACATGGAACTATGATGTAGACAAAGCAAATGTTCTGTTGGATGAAGCCGGTTGGATAATGAATACCGGCACCGGTATTCGAGAAAAAAACGGAAAGAAATTAACATTACAGTATACCTATTGGATAGATATTTCTTTAGCACAAGATATCGCACTGGCTATTAAAACACAACTTGCAAAGATAGGTATTGATATAGCGACTATCGGTCAAGATCAGATGACATGGTGGACAGAGGGCGTTGCCGGACACTATGATATTACAACGTGGAATACGGAAGGTTCTTATACGGAGCCGCACAAGTTTTTGCAGGAATCTCTCGGCGCCGATCCCCACGCCGTTTCATTAAAGGCGCTTAAAGATTTTCAACGCTACGCAAATGCCGTAAATATGTTTTCAACATCTGCCGATCCGAAAACCGTTCAAGAAGCTATTGCAACTGCATTGAATATTTCCAATGATAATGTAATCGACTTTCCGATCTCCTACGCTAAAGATTTGGTCGTTTATAATTCGTCAAAGATTGCAGGATACGCTTTTTCCAGCATCCCGCAGTTCTTTGATGTCAACAATGTGACGCCTGTTGAATAAATAAGCATAAGGTAAATCTCTAGAAACCGACTCGTAGTCCGTATTAGCGGATATGCTAATCATTTCTTACAGAACAAGCCGATGGGGCTACGGTTTTTAGAGATTACTCATCTTTGCACGTATATTATAAAACAGCGGGATCAGCAAGCCATTCTACATTATCACGAAAACTACAGGTAACTGTTGACTACAAACCCCGATACTTTACATCATTGGTGGGGACCTCTAAAAGCTTCAGCTTTTAGAAGTTTTCCTTAGATGATTTTTTCTTCCCCATTAACTTTGCACCGTAATGTGCACAAGATGCAAACAGGACGATAATTGCACTATAATCGGTAAAGAATATGGCATAACCTTTTTCCATATCGAGGAAAAAGAACTGCTGCTGTAAAACGAGATAACGCCATACGCCGCGCGAAATAAATGCATACAAACCATAGGTGCAAATACCGGCAAGCAGCGTATACAATATAATCGTTTTCAATCGTATCGACTGTATAGACGGTCCCATTTTTGTTTCTGCAATCCGTTGATGCTTTGCCGCAATGTGGCGGGAAATCATCCCTGCATGCAACCCGATATGCAGCGACATAAATAAAAAATACCAATGGCTTGCGAGCATGTGTGCTATCCGTGCAAAGTTCGCACCGGAGCTGATACCCAGAAATGCAAAAACGTGCTGCGAAAGCATAATGCCGCTTATCATCAAAAATGCTGCGCACACAAGAATACCGCAGTTTACGATTGTCTGCATAATGCGGAACGGACGGTACGAGCCTTTTAAAAGCGAAGCATACCAGCGCCGGTTCAGCGCGACATGCATTCCCCAGAACACAAACAGCAAAACGCCTAAAATTTCATGCACACCTGTCCACGGAAAAAAGTAATTGCCGCCTATCAGCATTAGTGAAATAAGCGTCATCGCGCTATCTATCATCATTCGGAGCGTACTTTCTTTCATCGGTTTACTGCGCCTCCATGACTATACTTATCGTTGTATGATTTCTCTTGCGCTTAATCTGCCGGATGCCATGCACCTAATGAGCGCTCCTGCTCTTCCAGTGTCATTGTACAAAAGCGCTTACCTTTGTCGAGTGCGCGGATTTCATCCATTTCACTTGAAGTTAATGCAAAATCGAAAATGTCAAAGTTTTCACGAATATGAGCCGGTTGCGTACTGCGCGGGAAGACAATCGTTCCTTCCTGAATATGCCAGCGTAAAATAATCTGCACATTGGTTTTACCGTACTTTGCCGCAAGGCGGGTAAACACTGATTCGTTTATCAGGCTTGCATCGCCGTGCCCTATCGGGTACCAGCTTTCGATCTTTGTTCCCGCAGCTGCTATCCGCTTTTTCAGTTCATTCTGCTGATAGTAGGGATGGCATTCCACTTGCAGAACAGCAGGAGCAATTTTTGCAGCATTCAATACTTCTTCCAATCTGCCGCTTTCAAAGTTAGAAAGACCGATTGAACGAACCCGTCCGTCTTTGACTGCTTTTTCCATATCTTGCCACGCACCGAGGTAGTCGCCTAACTGCGGAGTTACCGCATCGTTGTTCAATGTAACATACGTTTGCTGTGTCATTTCTTATACCTCTCTTCAATGCTACCGTAAATTCGCGCCGTGTCAATCAGCCGCATACCCGCTTTCAGCGCCCAGTACACGGAATTTTCCGCCTGCTGCTGTGAAAGCCGATATGTCCCGATGCCGAGTACCGGCAGCTTAATGTCGCTTTCGCTGCGTCCCATCCCACAACGTCAAAAATGTACATCCTTGTATATTTTTGCCTTGCGAGTTTTGCCTTACGTCAAAACGTCGTGTCTGCTTGGAACCAGCGGCATCCATGCCGCTTCTGAAAATGTATATCCTTATACAGAACTGCATATTTCGTAATGATCGTATTGTAGCCACTCATATCGGGAAGCGTACCGCGCAGTTCGGGGCGGGCATTCGTTCTTCCCTCCTCCGCGGCGATATCCGTACACTGCTTGTAGTTTACCGGATAGTCTTTTACGGTACGGATTTCAAACAAATCGCCGCCGACTGCTTTTTGAGCAAACTCTGCAGCAACTGCTGTGTTGCCTTTACTGATTGTCCGCCAAAGTAATTTTCTCCCGTATGGGAAAAATATGCGATTAATGTCTTTGCCATCGTTTCCTCCAAAAAAAATGTTTACTATTCAAAACAAGCTCACCGAAACTTATTATTTTCCGATTTGTTTAAGCCAATCCTGTACGGATTTTCTTGCGGCGGTGCGATTGTTTTGCGCTGTACTTCCTCGAACGGCAAGCCCTTTCAGCAGCGTTGCTCCCTTACACGTAGAACGGATGCTGCTTTCGGTTCCGGCAAGGGAGCTGCCTTCGTGGGTACAAAACGGAATGACGGTTTTACCGTTCCATTGATGGGATTCCATAAACGTATAAATACACATCGGAAGATCACCCCACCAAATGGGATAACCGATATAAATAGTGTCGTAACGGTCGAAGTTCGGTACGTCGGCTTTGAGCGCGGGACGTGCTTTGCGGTTCAATTCGGCCTTTGCCGTATCAAGCAGGGCTTTATGGTCGTTAATCGGATACGCCGCAGCGGTTTCAAGTTCGAAAATATCCGCACCCGTTTGCTCGGCAATCATCTTCGCGATGATGGCGGTATTTCCTTCTTTGATGTTCCCGACCGCGTACTGTTCGCCCGCAAGAGAAAAATATAAGACGAGCGATTTCGATTTTGTCTGTGCGCTTGCCGCGCCGACAGC
>CAJPTT010000039.1 GCA_905373565.1 uncultured Treponema sp.
GTATATTGTAACAGTATTGTTTTTTATTTTGCTTACGATTATAACTAAAAATCGTACGGCAAAAGATCGTCCGTTAATTATTATAAAGTTTTTTACTGTTATGGTAATATTTGTCCCTATTATATGGACGGTCGTATCTAAATTCTTATTTAAGAATATTCAAAACGTTTTGATTGATGCTAAAATTCGTTTCTCTCTTTTCTTACAAAGTTCCGCAGCATTGTTGCTGTTTTTAGGTTTAACTATTCCTGTAACTACTATAGCGAGTTCCCCGTTGGAATTTACAAACTTTGAAGATATTGTAAATCCTTTCACTATTCTTTTTTACACAGCCGTGCAAAGCACGGGTTGCTTGTTCTGGTTTGTGTGCCTCTATAAGCTTTTTCAGGAAAATGTACAAAAGTTTTTTACATTTGCTTCCGTAATAATTCTTACAGTCGCAATGATAAATGTTTTTATTTTTCAGGATGGTTATGGAAGTATAAATAATCTGCTGATGTTTTCTGATGTGGGAAAACTCCGTCATTCGTTATATGAGTTTATGGTGAACCTTGCCGTAATTGGAATAGCCGGAATTGTTATATTTATCATTATATATTCAAACCGTTTTACGAAATTTATTGATGGGGCTGTTAAAATTCTTATTCTGTCCTTTCTTGTTATCACAGTTATTTCTTCGGTTACCGTTTATAAAGAATTCCATTCTATGAAATCTGCCGAAAATGCAGTTCCTATTCCGAAAAAAGCGTATCGAATTAGTAAGACCGGTAAAAATATCTTTATATTTATGTTGGATCGCTCTATGAATTTTTTTATCGATCCTGTATTAGAAAATTCAAACGTTGTAAAAAAAGAATATACCGGATTTACGGTTTTTGAAAATAGTATTGCATTCGGTACAAGTACGAACTTTAGTACACCGTCATTATTCGGCGGGTACGAATATACGCCGGAAAATATCGATAAACGTTCAAATGAATTGTTAGTTCATAAACATAATGAAGCTCTCAGTGTATTACCGAGGCTTTTTAGCGAGCATAATTGGAATGTGAGTTTTACGGATCCTTCTTGGCTCAATTATGCATGGATTCCCGATTTATCGGTATTTGCAAAATACAATATGATTGCAAAAAACATTGACGAAAATGGGTTATACACGCAGGATTTTCTCAAAAAAAATCAGGTGGCTTCTGTGCCGCAGTCAAAGATATACGGGATCCGTAGAAATATGCTGTATTTTTCGCTGTTTAAAATTTTACCTATTGAAGTGCGAAGAATATTTTATGCAGAGGGAATGTACGGTGGCGTAGGTATCCCTATTTATTCTGCTGCATTTATGGCTGCTTATTCCGCTATAGAAAATCTTACGGAAGAAGTTGAATTTGTTGAAGATAAAAACTGTATAAATATTATTGTAAATAATCTAACGCATGAACCGCCTAAAAAAGCAACAGTACAAATGATTGGAAAGGATTTTTTAATCCCGTTGGCAAAGAGATATTGTCTTAACGAAACAACAGAAGAGCATTTTTATGCCAATTATTTAGCTCATGAATCGTGCGCTGAATTTTTTAAATTCTTAAAAGATAACAATTGTTGGGATAATAGCAGAATAATAATTGCGGGCGATCATGGTAGAGACCCCATACGTACCAAGAATATGGAATTTATTGCAGGTTTTGACGATACCGATTTTCTGCCTGATGCTTCTATCCCATTAATTATGATGAAGGATTTTAATTCAAAGGGAGAAATAAAAAAAGATTATACTTTTACGACTCTTGCCGATATCCCTATTTTAGCTACTCAAGACTTACCGTCAGAATTACAAAAAAATCCCTTTAGCGGTAAAAACTTTTGCGAAACACAAGATAAAGCTGTTGTAAAAATAATAACGGCAGGAAATTGGCATGCAAATCATCAATTAAAATCTACGCAGTTTGAAAATGCCGAATGGGCATTTGTAAAGGATGATGTCTATAATCCGCATAATTGGAGTAGGACAAATTTTAATAGCAATTGATTATACAAGGAGGTGTGATAAAAGCTGTTGCTAAAATAACATTAAAGCTTTTTATATTAAATTGATATGATTCCTTTACTATATATTGATCCCGGTACGGGGAGTATTCTTTTTTCTATTGTAATAGGTTTAATTACAACCTTATATTTTTTAGCAAAAACCGCATTTATAAAATTAAAGGTTGCGGTGTATAAAGACAAAGGAAAAGTTGCCGGTAAAAAAAACAGTATTGTGATTTATTCGGAAGGCGCTCGCTATTGGAATGTATTTTTCCCTATATGTGATGAGTTCGAAAAACATAAAGAAGAGCTCGTGTTTTATACTTCTTCGGAAGACGATCCTGTGTTTTTGCAAAACTATACTTATATTAAACCTGAGTATATCGGCAAAGGTAATAGAGCGTTTGCCCGCATTAATATGCTTGAAGCCGATATTTGTTTAATGACAACGCCGGGGGTGGATGTCTATCAACTGAAACGTTCAAAGCATGTTAGGCATTACAGTCATATTCTTCACGCGTTGGATGATGCAACAAGTTATCGCCTTTTCGGTCTTGATTACTTTGATTCCGTTCTTTTATCAGGTGAATATCAGATAAAAGGAATTCGTGAACTTGAAAATTTGAGGAATATTAAGCAAAAAAACTTGCGTGTAGTCGGCTGCCCCTATCTTGATGTATTAAGCGAGAAAATAAAAGATTTGCCGAAAGCAGATATCGGTTTTACCGTTTTAATTGCACCTTCTTGGGGGACAAATGGCATACTAGCAAAATACGGTGAACAATTAATTACCCCGCTTGTAGAAACCGGTTGGAATATTATTATTCGTCCGCATCCTCAAAGCAAGACTTCGGAATCCGATATACTTAAAAGCTTGGAGGAAAAATATAAAGATGTCGCAAACCTTGTTTGGGATTACAGCTCTGAAAATATCGGTTCGCTTTCAAAAGCGGATGTTATGATTTCCGATTTTTCCAGTGTTATTTTTGATTATTGTTTCCTTTTTGATAAGCCGTTCTTATATTGCAACAACGAATTTGATCATCGCCCTTATGATTCAGGTGATTTAAAAGAGACACCGTGGAAGTTTTCCGTCTTACAAGAAATCGGCGTGGAGCTTAATTCTAATAGTTTTGATCATATAAAAGAAATTATCTCCAAGGCTTGCAAAAGTGAAACACTTAAAGAAAATAGACTCAAAGCTAAAGACACCGCATGGCAAAATAGAGGTTATGCAGGAGAAGCTGTTTATAAATTTTTAACGGAACTGAGAAAAACATGGTAAACTTATTGAATAGTTAAAAAGGGATTCAAAAATTATGAGCGATATATTACTTTCAATTGTTATTCCTGCATATAATGCGGAACGATTTTTGCATGATTTACTTTCCGTTTTGGTCGAGCAAGTATTTGAATGCATCGAAAACAGTATCGAAGTTATCATTATAAATGACGGTTCTGCAGATGCTACGGCGGATATAGCTCAAACTTTTTCTGAAAAGTATTCTTTCATCTCTTTGATTAATCAAGATAATAAAGGCGAATGCGGAGCGCGGAATACCGGAATAAAAAATGCAAAAGGACGGTATATTTATTTTTTGGACAGCGATGACACAATTCCTAAGAGAACATTGTTCTTTTTTCAAGATGTTTTATCGCGTCATGAAACAACGGATATTTTTGTTTTCGGATATGAGGTGCAACGGAATGGAGTCGTTTCAAAAACAGTGTTTGCAGACAGCTTGGATAAGCGATCTTTTTCTGCAGGAATGATAAAAAAACTGTTTCTTTCAAAAAAATTACCGCTTTGTATTTGTAGTATAATCTATAGAAATGCTTTTTTTGCCGAAAATGCTCTGTTATTTCCTGTAGGTGTAAAAATAGGCGGCGATATGGTATTTATGGTAGATAGCTTTACAAAAGCATGTACGCTTCAGTATAACAAACGGGTATCCTTTACTTATCAAATACGCGATGATTCCGTAATGCAGGGATATAAAGGTTACAATACTGATAGGATAAAGGCGTTTGGGGTTATCCGCGATGCTGTTCTAAAAAATTATGCCGACTATAGTTCTATTGAAAAAGAAGCAAATTTTTTTATCGCAAATACGTATCTGTCCAATTTAGTTGCCTATTTAAAATCCGATCTCAAAGACAAAGAAATAAATAAGATTTTTCTTGATAATAAGTTTTTCTTATATCGAAGTTTGCAAGGACGCTTTTTGAATACCGTTGCGATATGTATTGCTCGATGCATGCCGCTTCGTATCTTATTTAAGCTTTTAAAATAGTTTGATATTAAATACTAATACGCGCCTTTTCCGGTAATAACAACGACACAAGTTTGTAAAATAATCCAAATATCCAGCCAAATTGACCAGTTTTGAATGTAAAACGTGTCCAATAAAATTCGGTCATCATAGCCTGTTGAAGACCTTCCGGAAATTTGCCACATTCCGGATAATCCGGGGGTAACGGAAAAGATATATTTAAATGTATCTCCGTATTTTTCTTTTTCGGATTCGGTAACAGGGCGTGGTCCCACAAAACTCATTTGACCAAGTAGAATATTAAAAAGCTGCGGCAATTCATCAAGACTTGTTTTGCGTAAGAATGTTCCGATAGGGGTAATACGCGGATCGTGTTCAATTTTTTGATGTTCTTCCCATTCACGCTTCATATCCGGATTTTTCTCCAGCAATTCTTTTAGACGTTCTTCCGCATCCATAACCATTGACCTGAATTTCCATGCTGTAATTTCTTTACCGTTTTTACCGATGCGTTTGTGTCCGTAAAATATCTTTCCTTTTGAGGTACATTTTACAAGAATCGCAATAAGCAGCATAAGCGGTATTATTACCGGTAAAAATAAAAGTAAAAGGCCTAAGTCGAGGCATCGTTTTATAAACAAATTGCTGGAACGTGTTAAACGGTTTGAAGCGGAGAAACCGAAGATATCACCGAAGTTACGTACCGAAAGCGATACGAATTTTATATTTTGATAATACGGTATTGCAATGAGGTAACGGTACCTGGAAAGGATAGAATCAAGCGGGGTGTTCACCGTATTACCCTCCGGTAATTCCATGACGATTGCTGTTGTAATTTTGCAGGTGTGGATGCTATCTTCAATCTCTTGTGAATATGGAAATATCGGAATTTCTTTGTATTCTTCGTAGTCTGTTGCATCAATATTGATAATTGCCGCAGGCCGATAGCTTAACGAAGGTTTATTTAATAGCCTATCCGCTATGGTGTATTTATTTTCATTGGAGGTATAGATAACAACAGGGACGCCCCACCAGCTAAAGGAACAGCAGGCTGTGCGCACACCTTCTCGTAATAACGGCAGAAGCAGGGTGGCAAACGGAATCGCTAAAAGGAGCGCTATGCTTAATGCATCTCTATCATCCGTTTCGACTGCAATAGAAAGGGCAATTCCGGTAAAGCAAAAGAAAGAGGTAAGTGAAAATTTGCGTACTTCTTCGGCAGGTTGAAGCATAATGCCGGGGTAGAGGCGGGCCGCAAAAAACACTGCTGCAAAGGCAGGGAGATATATCCAGTAATGGAGAAAGTCGCGGAATACAATCAGTGTACGATCAACAGCGTTAATGGTAAAGAAACTTAGTCCAAAGCATCCCATAACCCCAATGCAGTCAAAGATCATAAACGCGAGTCCGGTCGCAAAAGAACTTGTATGATTAAAATGTTTTTTAAACCAATTTGGAAATTCCGAAGGCAACATACGGCTACTCTATCATATTTTTTACAAAGAAGCAAAGAGGCTTTCGTACCAGCGGCATAAATCTTCTGCTGCATGATGTATATCAAAACCTGAATCGCGTACGAGTTCGGGGTATGGCCTCTTCCATGCGTGTTCATAGCTTAAAAGCTTTTGAGCCCATTCCGGTATACTTGCGTGCAGCGGAAAAAACTCCACTAACGGAGTAATTGCCGTGTCTTTTGTAACGGTATCACTCATTAAGCAGGGAAGCCCTACGGCTTGAGCTTCTATGCCGACAACCGGCATTCCTTCATAACGGCTCGGTAAAAAAAAGACGTCAAAGGCATTCAGAAAATCGGGGATATCGCGCCGGATTCCGGTAAAAAAGACGACTTTTTCTATATCAAGCTCTTTCACTAAGCTCCGAATATCTGTTTCCAGTTCACCTGTCCCGATTAATATAAGCGCCGCATTCGGGTTCTGCCGGTAAACTTCGGCAAATACCCGTACAAGCAGCTCGTGATTCTTTTGGAATGCAAAACGTCCGATATGGCCGACAATAAAACGATTTTCCAGTCCAAATTCTTTACGTATACGTTCGCGTGCTTTTTCATTGGGTGAAAAAAGAGTAGTATCAACTGCATTTTTTATCAGACGGACTTGCCCCTTTTGTATCGTTTTACTGCCGAAAAGCCAGCGAGCGGTGTAATCGGCACATGCTGCATAGTGGGTCGCAAAAGTTTTGGAAAACGGTCGTAATGCTTGTTTCATCAAATTGCGCTTCCATTCACCGCGGCTTGTCGTGCTGTGGCTGTGAGCAATGCGTATCGGGACTTTCGCCTGCAATGCCGCATAGAGCGGAAAGCAGCTGAGCGTATTGAGGTGGGAATGGACGATTGTGTATTGGCCTTCTGTAAACGCAGCGCGGCATTGCCTCATATTGATGCGCATAGAGGCTTCGTAAGGCTCAAGTTTGATAATACGGCCGCCCAAATCAAGAATTTCTTCATCGATAAGCGTTTTATTATAACCATCCATAAAAAAATCGAATTGTACGCGGCTTCTGTCTATATGACGATAATAGTTCATTACGACCGAATCGACGCCGCTGATAACGGCTTTTCCGATAACTTGGGCAACTCGAATAGGGTATGTACGATGAGTGGTCTGTTGCATTACTTTCATAAAAATTTCCCCGTCCGATAAAAGTTACAAAGGACTATACCATTATCGGAAATAATCGTTAAGAGGCTTTAAGATGTGAATGATTCTATATCTATAGAATATAATAATAGAATGACTCTTTGTTAACCCAGCTTTCTTGATACTTTTGTAAAACTGATTTTAATGCGTATACTTGATTATTTACAGCCTTTTTGATAGTTTATTTCGACATCACGCTTATTGCACCGCTTGAATCTGTTTCGGCGATCTTGAGGGTTTAAAAGCGCTTTATCTAAGTTAAGGTAGACTTTTTTTGTAAATCTCTAAAAAGTAGGGTGAAGGTGTGCCTATTTCTAATAATTGAAGAGAAAAAGTGTTTTGTGCCTGTATCCATAAAAACCTGTGTTCTTATTGACTTTTTATGCCTATAGCTGTAAATTTCTTTTAATATCGGGATGGTTTATGGATGTAAGCATAAAAAATACAGTTAGACGATTGGATTATCTGCAAGAAGTCTCGCCTTTTATCGGTAAGCCTTTTATAAAGGTCTTATCGGGGGTGCGCCGCTGCGGAAAGTCCAGCATTTTATCTTTATTGCGCGATGAGCTTATTGCTCAAGGCGCCGAAGCGGCGCATATTATTTTTATCAATTTTGAAAGCTTTGCTTTTTCTACGCTTAAAACTGCTGAGGATTTGTACCGGTATATTGTTGAACGGGTTCAGCCGAAACAGCGTGTTTATTTGTTGTTTGATGAGATTCAAGAAGTAGAGGGCTGGGAAAAGTGTATCAATTCCTGTCTTGTGGACTTTGATGCGGATATTTATATTACCGGTTCCAATGCACGGCTTTTATCCTCGGAATTGGCGACCTATCTTGCCGGTCGGTATATTGAAATTCCGATATATACGTTGTCATTTGCGGAATATTTGCAGTTTCAAAAATGTTACTTTCCGCAACGGAACATAACGCAACAGGACGCTTTTCCCGCCTATTTGCGGAAAGGCGGTTTTCCTGTTATCCATACGGCGGATTACGGAGAGCAGGAAGCCTATAAAATTGTGTCCGACATTTACGCTTCGGTGCTGCTGCGCGATACTATTCAACGGTTTAATATCCGCGATATTGAGCTTCTGGAGCGGGTGGTAAAGTATACTTTTGACAATATCGGTAATAGCTTTTCCGGTAAAAATGTTGCCGACTATTTTAAAAATCAGAAGCGTAAACTTGATGTAAATACGATATATAATTACTTGAATGCGCTTGAAGCGGCATTTGTTTTGTATCGGACTTCTCGTTATGACATAAAAGGAAAAGAGCTGCTCAAAACACAGGAGAAATTTTATTTAAGCGATGTGTCACTCTTGTATGCTATTTTAGGATACACCGATCAAAAAATTTCCGGCATATTGGAAAATATCGTTTTTTTGGAATTAAAGCGTAGGCGGTATAACGTGTACATCGGTAAGCTCGGTGCGAAAGAGATCGACTTTATTGCAGAAAAACACGGCGCTAAGCTCTATATTCAAGTTGCCTATAAACTGGAAAGTCAAGAAACCGTCAGCCGTGAGTTTTCTCCTCTTTTGGAAATCCGCGATCAATATCCTAAATTTGTCGTAACGATGGATGAGTTTTGGCAGGAGAATGTAGAGGGGGTGCGGCATTTTTACATTGCCGATTTTTTGTTGAGTAAGGAATATTAAGAGGTTCTTGTGATGAAAAAACTCCCGGTGGGTATACATACCTTCTCTCAGATTAGAAATGAAGATTATCTTTATATCGATAAAACACAAGAGGCTTATGAATTAATCAATAACTATAAATATGCATTTTTATCCCGGCCCCGCCGCTTCGGTAAAAGCCTTTTTTTAACCACATTAAAGGAAATTTTTGAGGGAAATAAGGACTTATTTAAAGGGCTGTATATTTACGATAAATATGATTTTGAAAGATATCCCGTTATTAGAATCACTTGGCAAGGGGTTTTAAGCTCTGAGCAAAATATTTTAGCTTTACTTCGAGAGATTTTAACGGATAACGAAAGATACCTCGGTGTTGATGTTAGAAATGATCTTAGTCCGTCTTTGCGTTTTTCCCGTCTTATAAAACAGACGTATGAAAAATACAACAAGCCGGTGGTTATTCTCATTGATGAATATGACAAGCCAATCCTTGATAATATTACCGATGCACCGATGCGCAGCTATGCACGGGATGTGCTGAAAGGTTTGTATGAGCACATTAAATATAATGATGAGTATATCAAATTTGTGTTTTTAACCGGAGTAACAAAGTTTGCAAAGGTCAGTGTTTTTTCAGGATTAAACAACTTATCGGATATTTCTTTAGCGCCGCAGTACGGAAATATCTGCGGGTATACGCAGGCTGATATTGACACTCATTTTCAGCCTTACTTGGAGGGTATTGATTTAGGCGATATTAAACGCTGGTATGACGGCTATAATTTTTTAAAGGATAATGTCTATAATCCTTTTGATATACTAAAGTTTTGTACTGAAGGTAAGCTATTTAGGAATTATTGGTTTGAATCCGGAACGCCGACTTTTTTGATACGCCTGATGCAAGAAAAGAATTTCTTCCCGCCTGATTTACAGAATATAAAGGTTGGAGAGGAAATCCTGCAATCTTTTGACATTGATAATATTGAGTTGCCGGTGTTGCTGTATCAAGCAGGGTATCTTACAATAAAACAGGCTGTTATGCTGAGAGGCGGACTGTATTATCAGTTGAGAGTTCCGAATTTTGAAGTGCAAAAATCTTTAAATGAAGAGCTACTCAACAGGGTGTCTCCTTCTGTTATTGAAAAAGTAAAAATGCAGGATAATTTGTATTCTGCATTGGAACAGGCGGATTTGGAAACATTTAAAAACCATCTTATACGTGTTTTTGCGCATATTCCGTATCATAATTATTCAAATAACTATATTGCGCAGTATGAAGGCTTTTATGCGAGTGTCATCTACACCTATCTATATAGTTTGAATATGCCCTTTGTTGCCGAAGATTGTACCAATCAAGGGCGTATCGATATGAGTATTACGGTCGAAAATAATGTGTATATTATTGAGTTTAAGATGGGAACAGGCGATGGTATAGCCCAAATAATGGAAAAAAAATACTACGAAAAATATCAAAACCAAGGTAAAAAGATTTATTTGCTCGGTATTAATTTTGATCAAGAAAAAAGAAATATAAGCGGATTTAAGTATGTTGTGTTGGAATAGAAAAAAAGGTATGTAAAAGGTATATAATATGAAGAAAAAAACTGTTGATAAGTCCAGAAATAAAATTAAGGTTTTGGATTGGAAAAAATACAAACCGGAAGGCTGCGGTTCTATCTCCGATTCTTTTTATATAAAGCTTTCCTCTAAAATTTATAAAGCGTTGTTGCCTTTTTCTTTCGATGACGACGATTGGAACAAGGAGTGTATTAAGGAACTTTCCATAGTTGCATCTTCATACTTGGAAGATATTGTGTCAGACCTTGGGATTTTTAAGTCATTTCGTGATAAGCATAAAGAATTATATGCTTCTATGCTGCCGTTTTTTGCTTCCGAAGACGATTATGCTGAGGATACAATAAATTATAGCGATGTACTGTTTTTAGTGTGGTATATTGCTTCGCTGCATATTTTTGGGGAAGCTCTTTTGTTCCCTTCCGGCGGTAGAATTACGGTTCTAGCCGATATTATTTATGATATTTTAGAAGAAGCGTATAGCGGCGCTCCTATAAATACGGCATACACAGAAGTCTTTGATTCTCTTGAAAATGATGATCCTGCTGTTTTAAGAGCTGTATGCTTTAAGATTGCAAAGTCTAATTATCTTTATGGTCCTGATATAATTTCAAGATTTCAAAACTATCTTGATGAAAATAGAGACTATATTGAGGATAATATAGAATATGCTTCTCAGTATGCGTATCTGTTTGAGGTCTTGTTTTCTTTTAAGGTTCGGTCTCATTTACTGAGTATGGATATTTTTGAAATCGCAGGGCGCCTTGCTATGCATCATCGGAAAAATGATATGGGAATATTTTCTATCGACCC
>CAJPTT010000040.1 GCA_905373565.1 uncultured Treponema sp.
AACGCTGCACAATCCCGAACCGGCTGATAAGCGGACTGGAAACCATACCGGCACGGGTTGTCGCACCGATCAGCGTAAACGGCGGCAGCGGGATACGGACAGTCCGCGCTCCCGGCCCCTGCCCGATAATCCAGTCAAGTTCATAATCTTCCATAGCGATATAGAGCATCTCTTCGATGGCGGGCTTTAACCGATGAATTTCGTCGATAAAGAATACGCTCCGTTCGGACAGCGTTGTCAAAATACCGGCCAAGTCCTTAGGCTTATCGAGAGCGGGGGCGCCGGTGATCTTGCATTCAACGCCAAGCTCCTGTGCGGTAATTTGCGCAAGGGTAGTTTTTCCCAGCCCGGGAGGCCCAATCAAAAAAAGATGATCAAGGCTCTCTCCCCTACTCCGCGCCGCTTGAATAAAAACCGACAGGTTTTCTTTGATATTTTCCTGACCCTGAAAATCCTTCAAAAGCTGCGGACGCAGCGCGCGGTCTTTTTCATCTCCCGCACGCTTTTCTCCGCGTATAATGCCGAATTCGTCTATTTCATTATCCTGATACATTTCGCCTTATGCGTTTTTCTTTTTATTCACTTTTTCCATAAACCGGCCGACATTGATAATCGCCCGTTCATGAATACCGCTGCCTATCACACCGCGCTCATCACGCGCTTCCACCTGAAAGGTCAGAAATTTTCCATTTGCGTTGATCTCTACCAATTCGGTATGGATGGAAACCTTCATTCCCTCAGGGGTTGCATCAAGATGTCGTACATCCACATGTGTACCGACCGTGGCCTGCCCTTCTTCCAAATGCGGCATAACGCTACGCGTTGCCGCATCTTCCATTCGAGCAATCATAGCCGGTGTTGCAAATACATCCACCGTTCCGCTGCCCATCGCAGTTGCAAGCATTTCCTTTGTAACAACAAAGGTATAATCTCCTTTAATCCCGACTTCCATAGCCGCCTCCAACACTCAACATTTCACATCAGGGCAAACATACCGGCACTATTGCAAACGGTTGCCGTCCTTGTGCGCGAAATTATACCGTGAGCGCGACACGATAGTCAATGAAGCGCATCGCAAAGATACATCTTGCAATTTACAGTCGCCCCGAAAATCGTTTCCCGTCAATTGACTTTTTTATGGTGGTATAGTATAGTCCTCTGTCTAGTATTTTATAAGGAAAATTTTGTTTTCCTTGCTATCCCGAGATCTTTTAGGCGGGTAATGCGCCTAATGACTATATATAGAAGGAGTCTAGTTTTATGAAACGGACATTTCAACCGAGCAGAACAAAACGTTTGCGCCGCCATGGATTTCGTGCGCGTATGTCAACACGCGGGGGACGCGCTGTTTTAAAGAGTCGCCGTGCAAAAGGACGCTATAAGCTTTCCGTGTCCGACGAAAAAAAGAGTTACTAAGAGTTTTAACACATGGAGCGCTCTTGTTTACCTAAAGAAGATCGTCTTTGCGGCGCCGCGCGGATACGGAATATGTTTAAAATAGGACACCGCTATAGCTGCGACGGCGCAAAGTTGTTCGTTTTACCGAATAAATTACCATACAATCGTTTTGTTTGTACATTTAAACGACATTACGGTTCTGCCGTACAAAGAAATAAAGCTCGCCGTTTATCTAAGGAAGTATATCGTCGAATGAAATCTCAATTGATAATTGGGAAGGATATTCTTTTGCTTGTATTTCCGGGCGGTGATAGCTTTTCCATACGGATGCAGCAGCTGAATTGTTTGTTTAAAAAAGCGGATATGTTTTCTATTCGACCTCAACAGCATGAAACATAATTATCTGAAAAAGATTAAGCGTATTTTTACGTTTTTATTATGTGCGGTGATCAGGGTGTACCAAAAGTGTATTTCTCCCTTGTTTCCGCCTTGTTGCAGATATTATCCCACATGTTCTCATTACGCCCTTGAAAGCCTTTCTAAATATGGACCTTTCAAGGGAGGGTATTTAGCGGTAAGACGAATCCTTCGATGCCATCCTTTTCATAAGGGAGGGTATGATCCCGTCCCCTAGGAGATTCGTTTATGAATAAAAATACCGTTATTGCAATGGTTCTTTCCGGTCTTGTCATTGCAGCGGCGATGTTTGTGCAATACAAATTTTTTCCACCTGCCCCCGTACAACAACAGCCGCCTGTCGCCGCTTCTACATCGGAACAGCAGACAGAAGTTCCGCAAAATACCTTTGTAGCGGAAACTGCGCCTGCCGATTTCGGAGTGCTTGAAACCCCTGATGAGACCGTTATCGGTGAACAAATTGTTACCGTTAAAACCGATATTGCGAAAATTACACTTACAAACCGAGGCGGCGATATCTTGTCGTATAAGTTGTTGGAACGTAATAATTCCAAAGGCGATTCTTATGTGGAATTGGTAAAAAACGTAACCGACCGAAACAGAGCATTTTCGATTGCGCTGGGCGGTGCTCAGGCTTCCGCCTTAAATCAATTCTTTAATATCAAAGAAGAAACAGTAAACGGAAAGCAGATTGTCGGCTTTTTTAAGACAATTTCGATAAAGAACCAAGACGGTTCGGTATCTTCGTTTACGCTTGCTAAAAGATATACCTTTCTACCTGATGATTATATGTTCGAACTTGCCGTTACGGTAAGCGGCGATGCCGATATGAAAGGGCTGAATTTTGATAATGCAGGGTATACGCTGAGGACAATGCCTCAAATCGGGCCGGATTGGGATGCAAAAGCCGATCGATATGAGTATCGGAGCTTCTTTTCGTATATAGACGGAAAGAAAAAGGATAGTGCTTTAAAATCAAATCAGACCAAATTGATTACGGATTCCGTTCCATGGGCCGGTATTTCGGGAAAATATTTCAGTCTTATCGTTATTCCTTCGGTTCCTGCACAGCAGATACTGTATTCTGCCGCACAGCCTAATGCAGATACGGTACAAGACGGGCAGTTGTTTTTTTCTCGGCCTGTGATTACCGGTAATAAGGTAACCGACGTATACCGTATCTACCTCGGCCCGTGTTCCGAAAATATTTTAAGTACCTACAATATCCCGTCAAAAAACAACTACAACTATGATAATTTGCGGATTGATACCGTAGCCGTTTCCAGCGGTATTTGGCGTCCTTTAGAGATATTGCTTAAATGGCTGTTGCAATTCTTCTATAAACTTATTCCGAACTGGGGTGTTTCGATTATCCTTGTAACAATTTTGATAAAGGTTATCTTTTTCCCGCTTACCAAGAAAAGCTCGGAATCAACGCAGCAGATGCAAAAAATGCAGCCTAAGATTCAGGAATTACAGGCAAAGTATAAAGGTAAGCCGCAAAAGCTGAACGAAGAAATGGCTAAGCTCTATAAAGAAGCCGGTTATAACCCTCTTTCGGGCTGTCTGCCGTTATTGATCCAATTGCCGATCTTGTTTGCGATGTATCGACTGTTTAATAACTATTTTGAGTTTCGCGGCGCGATGTTTATCCCTCATTGGATACCGGATTTATCTGTCGGTGATAGTGTTTTGCAGTTCCCCAATCCCATTCCCTTCCTTGGATGGACGGATTTGCGTATTTTGCCGATTGTCTATGTGATTTCGCAGATGGTGTTCGGAAAAATAACGCAAACGCCCACAAGCGATCAGCAACAAAACAGCACGATGAAAATTATGCTGTACGGTATGCCGTTGTTCTTCTTTTTTATGTTCTATAATGCGCCGTCAGGATTGTTGCTTTACTGGACAAGCACGAACTTCTTGATGCTCGTTCAGCAGCTAATCATTAAGGCAATGATGAAGAAAAAGGAGGTTCGGAAATGATCTATGAATTTGAAGGAAAAACCGAACGTGATGCTATAGATAAAGCAATCGCCGAGCTTGGCGTAGAGGCCGATCAGTTCGATGTGGAAATCATTGAAATTCAAAAAAACTCGCTTTTTAAGAAAGGCTATGCCAAAATTCGCGTGCATATTGACGATAAAGCCGCTGCAGGGAAGTCTATTACTGATACGCCCGGCCAACCACCGCTTTCACGCGAGGCTTCTACGGAGAAAGAAGCCGAGTTGGTGAAGTTTATCGGCGAGCTTATTCACACGATGGGGTATGCCGCAAATATCGAAATCCTTTCGCGTGAAGAACATAAACTGCACGTGCGCCTTTCTTCCGAAGATTCTGCTATTTTAATCGGAAAGAAGGGGAAAAATCTGGATGCACTCCAGCTGATTGCGAATGTGTATGCCGGTAAAATCGGTATTTCCGAACGGATTATGCTCGATTGTGAAAATTATCGGCTTCGACGTGAAGAATCGCTGGTACGGCTTGCCTATACTACCGCTGATCAAGTTGTAACGACAAAGGCTTCAGTCTTGCTTGAGCCGATGAATCCCTATGAACGCAGACTTATCCACAGTACGCTTGCCGATATTCGGGATGTCGATACAAAGAGCGAAGGTGAAGGGTTATACAAACAAGTGCGTGTATTGTATAAAGGGCTTTAGTGAATGAGGCGTTGTCTTGTTCTTCTTGCTCTTTTGACAGGTTGTTCTCTTTTTGCGCAGGATATCGGCAATGTACCCGATTCGGTGATTTCGGCACTGGATTCGTTTCTATCAGCTGAGCAACGGATAGAATTGCTTAAACAAGGATATCTTTTCCGGTCGGTGTACAATAAAGGAAACGCTGTGCCGCGACTCACGCCGCTTTTTGCGGTGCCGCAGACATTTGCGGAAAACCGGAACAAGGGTAATCCTAGTTTTTTGATAGAGGCGTTGTATTTGCATAAAAAGACGCAAGGTAGCATAAAAGATACGGCGAAAATCTCCCGCATTCTTCGTTCCATTTCAAAGCTGGAAGGGCTGCAATATTATTCGAGCAGCCGCAAGAAGATGCGGACACTCTACGAAGTATCATATATTATTGACGATCCTAAAACGGAAGGCCGGATTGCCGACCCTGTTGACAATCCTTCTACGGATTTTTCGGTCTATGTGGTGCAAAAGGATTTAACCTTCGATAAAAACATTTATCGTTATCGGTTTTGCTCAGATGCCGATTCTGCCGGGTTCATTTCTACAAATATCGGTGTAGTAAAGTATTCGATATTTAAAGCGATTGAACCTGAAAATTTAGAGGCGTCGATTGCCGTAACCGATCTTGGAGAGTATCTGTTGATACACATGTTGACACGTGCCGACTTTACCGCCCCTTCCGTTTTCCGGGAGCGTGTGCGAAATTCGTTTAGGACACGGGGAGAAGCGGTGTACGGATGGTTCATTGCGCAATACGAGAATAGTGCGACACCTTGAATGGAGGAACTATGCGGTTGAATAAGATTGCGGTATTGATTTTACCGATTACTTTTTTGATTATTGCAACAGCGGCTGCTGCTGCGATTATTTTAACGGGAGATTCTGAAAAAGGAAAAAAAATGAATGCGATAAGTGCTGAATTACAAAAGGACGGCATCTATGCCGTTATCGATACGAACAAGGGTGATATTGTTGTGGAATTGTTCTATAAAGAAACACCCATGACGGTATGTAACTTTGTCGGGTTGGCGGAAGGAACATTGGATGCAGCGAAGGGAAAACCTTTTTATGACGGTTTAACCTTTCATCGCGTTATTGCGAATTTCATGATTCAGGGCGGCGATCCTGACGGCAAGGGTACCGGCGGGCCGGGCTATCGTTTCCCCGATGAGTTTGTCGATAACCTCAAGCATAATACTGCCGGTATCCTTTCAATGGCGAATGCAGGGCCGGGAACAAACGGGTCACAGTTCTTTATTACCCATGTGCCGACGCCGTGGCTTGACGGGAAACATACGGTATTCGGCCATGTTGTAAAGGGGCAGGATGTTGTTAATAAAATCACGCAAGGCGATCGGATGAATTCCGTGTCGATTATCCGCAAGGGAGCCGATGCCCAAAGGTTTACCGCGACGCAAAAGGATTTTAATACCTATCTTGCGGGAGCTGCAGAGCGAGCAAAACAGCAAGCTGCTCAAAAACGGACAAAGTATGAAACGTTGATAAAACAAAAGTTCCCCAATGCCGTTAAGACTGAAAACGGTATCTTCTATACGATTATAAAAGAAGGTAAAGGAGTTAAGGCTCAAACAGGCAAGACCTTGACCATGAAATACAAGGGGGCTTTGTTGGACGGCACCGTATTTGATGATTCCGATATGCATGAGCCGCTCAAGTTTGTCGCAGGAGCGGGGCAACTTATTGCCGGATTTGACCAACAAGCGCTGCAAATGGCGACCGGTGAAAAGCGGACAATTGTGATTCCGCCGGAATTGGGATACGGCTCGCGCGGTGCCGGCGGGGTTATCCCTCCCGATAGCTATCTGATATTTGAACTTGAATTGCTGTCGGTAAAATAACCGGTCAGAATAACCTGTGAATTGACTACGCATTTTTTTTGTGCTAGTATTTTAAGGATATTTATTATAAATAAGGATGTAAATAATGAATGCTATTCCATTATTGCAACAAGCCGCATCGGGAGGCAGTTTTATTCCTCTTCTTGCCCTTGGTCTTATCTTTGTAATTTTCTACGTTTTTATTATCGGCCCTCAAAAAAAAGAGCAAAAGAAAACGCAAGAAATGATTGCCTCCGTTCAAAAGGGTGATAAAATCATCACAATCGGCGGTATCCACGGCGTTGTATCGTCCGTCAAGGAAACAACGATTATTCTTAAAGTTGACGATAATTGTAAGCTCGAAATGAATCGTTCCGCAATCGGCAGCGTTATATTGGATGAAAAAACAAAAGCGAGCCGTATGGCAAGTACGCCGGAGAAGCCTTCGGTATTTGCCTCACTCTTTAAAGAAAAGAAAGTTGAGGATTCCGGCTCCGAAAGGCCGCAGCCGCCCGATTTTTCCGGCGGAGCGGAATAAACGTTCCATTATCATAGGAGCGTATCAGCTTATAAATCGTTCGTGCTGTGCCTAACCTCAGTATGAACGTTTGTTTCCGTTAGATGAGGAGATAGACATGAAAAAGCGAACTCGATTCGTGATTGTTCTGGCTGTGTTAGGCCTCTGTTTTGTGTTTTTGTATCCCACCCTTAAATGGTATTTTTGGACAGGTAAAGACGATAAGGCACTGGCGCTCGGTTCCAGAGAAAAAATTAAAGATTATGTCATAAATATGACAAAAACGGATATCGACACATTAATCGCATCTGCAAAAGAAGGCGATTCCGATCCGGTTCCGGTAAAATATGATCCGCTTATTAATGCGGCAAAGAAGAATTTAAAGAGTCTCGGTAAAGAACAGCCTTCGGTATGGACGGCAGGAGCATTACTTGCAGCATTTCCCGAAAACTCCGAAGAGAAAGCCCGTTCGGCAATGAGTCCCATTATGGAAGATTCATACCGCAGCAAAATACTGGGCATTAAAAATGCGCAGGCAAATGCGGTAAAGCTCGGACTCGATCTTTCAGGCGGTATGAGCATCATTATCAAAGCCGATTTAAGTGCGGTAACCGGCGACAGCGGCGATAGCAGCACTTCGGCAAAAAAAGAAGCGATGAATTTGGCAATCGATACCATTTCGAGCCGCATCGATAAGTTCGGTTTGACGGAACCCGTTATCAGACAGCAGGGTGAAGATCGTATCTATGTTGAAATCCCCGGTGCAGCCGATGCCGATAAAATCAATTCCATTATCATGGGACGCGGGTTACTTGCATTCCATATCGTAGACGATGAAGCAACTCAAGCTTTTTATTCCTACTATAATGCCAATCCGACGCGTACTTTTGATGCGGACTATAACCTTATCGATCCTTCGATTATTCCCGCTGACACCAAGGTACTCGGAGTATACAGCAAAGATGCGTATGGATTGGATGAGCGGCAGGGGTTCCTTGTTATCAAGAAAGAAGCGGCTCTTGAAGGAAAGCACCTGCAGCGAGTAAGTACAACCACGAGCCAAACTAACGAACCGCTTGTTGTATTCGAGCTTGATAAAGAAGGTGCCGATATATTTGCGACCGTTACTACTGCGAACAAAGGTAAACGGCTTGCAATCGTATCCGACGATAAGATTAAATCGGCACCGAATATCAAGGAACCGATTACCGGAGGTACCGGAACGATCAGCGGCTTCAGTGCTGACGAGGCGGAAAATCTTAAAACAATCTTGCGTACCGCATGGCTTAATGTACCGCTTGAATTGGAAAATCAGCAGGTAATAGGCGCCAGCATGGGCGAGCAAGCCATCAATCAAGGCTTAATGGCGCTGCAATGGGGCTTAATCGCCGTTTTGGCGTTTATGCTGATTTGGTACCGTACCGCCGGTATTAATGCATGTGTTGCCCAAATACTGAACCTTTATATCGTGTTCAGTGTGCTTTCGGCGTTCAATCTGACGCTTACGCTTCCGAGTATTGCCGGTATGATTTTAACAATCGGTATGGCGGTCGATGCCAACGTTGTTATTTTTGAAAGAATTAAAGAAGAACTCGCATTGCATAAAAGCAGAGAAGCTGCCATTCAAACCGGTTTTGCTCATGCGTTTTGGGCAATTATGGACTCCAATATTACAACCTTTATCGCCGCTCTCTTCCTCTCGATACTGGGAACCGGCCCGATTAAGGGATTCGCTTACAGCTTAACAATCGGCGTTGTTTCTTCCGTATTTACTGCTTTGTTTGTTTCACGGCTTATTTTTGATTTCGGTACGGAGACTTTGCATCAGAAGAAGCTGCATATTACGTGGAGGTCGATCGCATGAAAAAGACGATAAAATTCAGCAAGCTTTTCGGTGTTATGGTTGTCGTAAGCTGCGCTCTTGTTATTTCCGGTATTGTAGGTCTTTTTACCAAAGGGATTAACTTCGGTATTGATTTTCAGGCAGGGTTTATCGAAAAAGTACGCTTTGCGCCTTCTGCATTTATTTTAACCTATAACGGCGAGAAAAATATACAAGTAGCGCAAAATTCCCAAGGAATTGATATTACCGTTATTTCGGTTGATACTGAAAATAAGGTAATTTCTTTTAAGTATACCGATTATCCCACTGTCGGGCAATTTATCGAAGCTATACGGCAGCAAGTCGATGGTATAAAGACAACAGTGCTTGCAAAGGCTGATACCCCATTGCAAAGCGTCTTTATTACCTCGGAAACTTCGCGTATTACGGCGGAGCCGTTCCGCACACATTATATCCCCGATCAAATACAGGCGATCGATGCCGATGAAGTGCGTCATGCACTTGCTTCCGTTCCTTCGGTTTCGGTGCAGCAGGTCGGAGAAGCACGTGATCGTACTTTCCAGATCCGATTACCCGATAACGGTACGTATACAAATGCAAACGCTGAATTGCGCGCGCTGATAAACACTGCTCTGGTGAGTGCTTATGAAGCGGATAATTTTGCAGTATTGAGCACCGACTTTGTCGGTTCCCGCTTTTCCGGTTCGCTTGCCCGGCAAGCGGTACTTCTGGTGATTGGTGCGTTGTTTTTAATCTTCATTTACGCCTTAGTACGTTTCCGCTGGACGTTTGCATTAGGCGCCGTGCTTGCGCTGGTTCATGACGTTTTGATTATGATCACCTTTATTGTGTGGACGCAGATGGAATTCAATTCTACGACGATTGCGGCAATTCTGACGATTGTCGGATATTCAATCAACGACACGGTTGTCGTATTCGACCGTATTCGCGAAAACATCCGGCTTAATCCCAAACTTGCGTTAGTTGACGTTTTGGATCTTGCGCAAACGGAAGTATTGAGTAGAACAATTATTACAACCGTTACCACAATGCTTGCCGCTATTTCGCTGTATGCATTTACATCCGGCAGCATGAAAGACTTTGCACTGGCCTTGTTGGTAGGTATGACAAGCGGCGTATATTCGACAATCTACATTGCCGGCGCTTGTATTACATTCTTTTCCGGCAAAAAACGTGCAGGTGAGTTAGGGCTTGGCACTGAAAAAAAGGCTCCTATTCCCGAAATAACGGTGTAAGATCAACTGTGTAGTATCCTAAGCGCTTTTTAGGCTAAAATGCAACAGTCGACGAAGTCGAACAAAATAAAATATCAGTACCTTCGGCGCTGTTCTGTAAAGAAACGATTGGTTTATCATATCCGCTAAAGCGGATTGCGAATCGAATCGGCTTTGGTGACTGTTGCATTATGCCGTTTCGGGATGAAATAAGAAACGGCATACAAATACGACAAACCTGTCTAAAAAACTTCAGTTTTTTGACAGGTTCCTTTTAATTACAAATTAGAAACCGGCAATTAACATATAATAACTGAAAATGCTTGTATCAATTGCAAGTTAATTGTGCCGTAGACATCCGCGCCTAATCAACAACCACGACGCAAGCGTCGGGGTATTAAACCATCCGCACGAATAAATATTATTTGGAAAAGGCCTCAAAAATTCGATCTTTTAAATCATCGGTAGCAACAAATGACTGCGTACTTCCATCATCAAAAGTAATACTCAGCACACAGTCGGAGTCATGGAGCGCTTTTAAGATCTTTTCAACATATTGGTTTGCAAGAATCGTAGAAACTCTGATATATCCTTTTTTTACGTTTCTATCCAAAGTCGAAATATCGGTAAGCGGTACTGTTTCATCGGTGTTAGGCAGTAAAAACGCGGCAGATTCGATAAAAGCGCCTAAACGATTATAACAAGTAAAATTGGTATATGCATCCGAAACATAGACACGTTTATCCATTTGATATGAAAAATCGATCATTATATATTCAACGCCGTTTACGTCTTTGGCACTCATTTTGCCCGGCCTGATATAATATTTTAAATACTTCGATTCCATATAGGCTGTCAGAACCTTAGCATTATCCCGTGTATGCGTCGAAGCGCATGAAGAAGATAGAATCGCAGTTACTATTATACAAAGTAAAAGAACTATTTTTTTCATCAAATCATCTTATCCTATTTTACTCAAAACAATCCGCAATATGAAATAATATAATATGAAATAAAAAAT
>CAJPTT010000041.1 GCA_905373565.1 uncultured Treponema sp.
AGTCACAGCAAGCAACTTTCGTGCCAAAACAAATGTCAGGTGGAAGCGGGTGTTATGTGCTAATCAATCAACATCTCCTTTATAACTCTTTTTACATCTAAAATCTCCTTTTTAGAAATTTTTCCTAAATGTTTTACAAGGCGAATTCCATCAACAGTTCTAATCTGGTCTAAAACAATCCAACCGTTTTTACCATCAAATTCTACTTTAGCTCTACTAGGGTACGCATGTGACTTTGTTGTCATTGGTGCAATTATTACAGTATCAATGTTGTGATTCATTTCATCAGGAGAAATAACAAGACAAGGTCGAGTTTTCTTTATCTCATGTCCTATTGTCGGGTCAAGATTTACAAGATAGACATTATACTGATTCACTACCATTCCCATTCAAAGTCTCCTGAAACAGGAATGTCATGTAAAACGTCATCTTTATTTTTGTGCATTTTATAAAATGCTTCTGCCCAATTAGAGCGTGGTAAGTCATTTACAGGAGTAAGGAGTATACCTTTTTCAGTTACTTCCATATCCATTTTGTCTTTTACAAGAAGTTTATCTAACACAAGTTTAGGCAATCGAATTCCACGGGAATTTCCGATAGGTACTACAGAAACTAACATATTACACCGCCTTTATGTAATTATTATGTAATAACTCTTATTTGTCAACATCATCTGCAAAATATTTTAAACCGCAAACCGGCTCGTCCGGTTTGTCGGCTTTGAAAACGGTGTTAGGTTCTATCTCTCTACGAATTTGAAACCTTACTACTTGCAAGATTTATTTTTGTAAATTGCTCTTTTTCAGAATCTGTTAACGAAGAAATAGGAACTCCTTTCTCTTTTGCATAGTTACGCAACGCTTTCATATTGACAAAATAGGGAAGAGTATTAACATCTATCGGAGAATAAGTTTTCTGCATATAAGAATTATAATTGTTCATCTGTCCATTCATATGTATAAACCTCCATAATATTTTTCATTTGGTCATCAAATATCCCAAAATGAAACTGATGAAGCATACAAATTGCTTCTGCTCCAAGCTTCGCGATATAATGTTGCAATAATTTTTCATCCGCAGCAAAGCCAAAAACATCGCCTTCATATCCATATTCAATAGATTTTTTGCCTGCGATTGCGAATAAATGGCCTCCAACACCCGAATATTTCGGTGTATCAGTCAATTGCTTATTATTCTGCGGAGCAGTACACATCCATTGAATATAAAGTGCGCCTGCATCTGGATTATTTTGAACAGAAACCAACCCTTGAATATCCACAGTTCCCTTTATTACAAGGGCGTAAACTTCTGAATTTTTGGTCAACTGCGACCAATCTATATACCAACCGTTCTTTTTGTTATATTTTTCCAAAAAAGAACTTCGTTTTATGCGAATAACTTCCGTATCGACTAGTTCGCCTGTAACATTATCTTTTAGGCACGGAGTAAAATCATCTATATAGACAGATATAAATCCAAAATTCATACTGTTAGTATAGCATAAAAAGTGCTTTTCTGCATTAAAAATTCAATTCTTTGGTAAATAAGTATTATTTTTTACCTGATTTGCCGCCACCGAACTGTGAATTATTTGGATTCAACTGATTCGCATGATTGTTGTTGTTCGCATTTGAATTATTGTTCTTTCCCATAAAATCCTCCTAAAATTTTACTCTTGTCATTCAAGGAATGAGTTTTTTAAGGAAATATGCCGGAAGATTTACCTTATCAACGATACGTGGGGCAGAGTGCCATCAACTTAACTACCACTTAACCTGCATTGCTGTAAAGGCAATGTCAGGTTGAAACGCGTGTTATGTGTCCATTATTTAAGCATTAATTTTATATTATCGACTACAGAATTTATTTCATCTTCTGAAGCTTTTTCTATAAAACTGCATTTTCTTTGAACATAATCCAAGTTTTTTATCTGATCACTTAAAATACAACCTTTTATTGAATGACTATTTAACACTACTTCAAATGGATAGCCTTTTATGTGACTTGTAATTGGACAAAACAAAGCCAATCCTGTTTTTTGATTATATAATTTTTGAGAAACACAAACTGCCGGTCTATGCCCCTGTTGTTCATGTCCTGCTTGCGGATTAAATTCCAACCAAACCAAATCTCCTTTTTCAGGAATAAATCCGCTTATTACCATGCTTCTTTTCCCACTGCTTCAAAAGTTTCTATTTCTGAATGAAGATTTTCATCTGTAACAAGATTCATAATATCTTCAAGTGATTTTTTTTGAGGGAGAATTATCATTTTACCTTTTTCTGCAATTACTTCTACTTTACTTCCATTTTTAACATCATTATCTTTTGCCCAAAATGACGGAATTCTAAACCCGAGGCTATTTCCCCATTTCTGAACTACTGCCTGCATAATAACCCTCCATGAATTTAATATATACAATGTATATCCAAATTTGTCAAGGGAAGCGTAAAAAAAATCGACGACCCCGACGCAGAGCATTCGTCAAAACTATACATCCGTGTTCATTCCTGAACGATGCCATCCGTGGCGCTGTTGACCAGTGTACGTTCGTGTACACTGGTCAACGACAAGTTTTTCTGACAAAAAACTTGCTACTGTTCGGAACCACCGCCGTCCGTGGCGGTAGAGGAACGGCGGGTATTAAACCCTCGCACGAATAAACAATTCAAAAGGATCTTTAAAATTTATATTAACTCCACCTGCTGCACTCATCATGAATGCTATAAATATTAATGGAGAAGGAATTAAAGCTATGCAATCAAGAATAAGAATAATCTAAAAAAATATTCTGCTTTAAAGTTCCCTGTATTTTCATCCTTTTCTCCAACTTAGCGGTGCAATGCACCGTCCACCTAACATTCGCTTAACCTGCATTGCCGTAAAGGCAATGTCAGGTTGAAGCAGGTGTTAGACACCACCTATACTTTAAACTTATTTACCTCTCTTGCCAGATTCTCAATGCTCGCTTTATTCTTTTGCGTTATTTCGTTGACATCTTGGACGGTGTTGCTTATTTGTACGGCTCCGGAAGCCATCTCATTCATACTGCCGGAAATAATGCGGGTAAGTTCGTCCAGCTTGAGCATTTCTTGAGCAACGCCTTCTCCGCCTTTAAGCATTTCTTCAGAACCGGCTTGTACTTCTGCCGTTACCGCATTGATATCCTTAATCGCAATAAGCACCTCTTTGCTGCCTTTTTCTTGTTCACTCATAGCTTCCATCAGCCGATGGCTCATGTCATTTACTTGTTCCGATAACTGGAAAATAATATTGAATTTTTCTTCCGCTGTTTGCGCAGAATTTCTTAATGCCTGAATTTCACTGCTTAATGATTTTAATGTTGTAGTGATGTTTTTTCCTTGCATACTCGATTCTTCGGCAAGCTTTCTAATTTCATCGGCAACGACGGCGAATCCTTTGCCTGCCTCACCTGCATGAGCTGCTTCGATAGCGGCATTCATTGCCAAAAGATTCGTTTGACTTGCAATGTGTTGAATAACATTACTTGCTTCAAGTAATCCGCCTGATTCTTCGGCTATCTTCTGTGTTACCGTGTTTGCACCAGACACCGTTTCTTTGCCGTCTGCAGTGGCACTTGCAAGCGTTTTAATTACCCCATTTGTTTTATCCAGCGTTTGCGTTATTGACGCAATATTTGCGACCATTTGTTCGATTGCACTTGAAGACAGTGCAACACTGCTTGATTGAACTTCAATGCCGCTGTTAAGCTGTTTGATAGTGCGGATAATTTCTTCCACTGTAGCGGCGGTTTCGCTAACACTTGCAGCCTGTGTCATTGCCTGCTCTTTTACCCCGTCAATGTTAGTGGTTATTTGCTGTACGGCGCTTGCCGTTTCGGTCATATTGTTTGCAAGTTGAATACCAACCGCTCGCATTTCAGTTGCTCCGTTATGAATTGATGTCAACGAATCTCTCATCTTTGCAATTGTTTGATTAAAATACCCCGACATATCGGTAAGTTCATCATTACCGAGTAAAGGCACATTAACCGTCAAATCACCGTTTCCAATCTCTTGAAATACGGTAATCGTTTTCGATATAGGTTTTATAATTATTTTTTTAACAATGAAAATGCTGATAATAACAACAAAAAGCAAAATGGATAGCGAAATTAAAATAATATAAACAACGGATTTTTTTATTCCGCTGTTTATCATTTCTTCTATATCATCAACCTGAGAGCCGGTAAAGACAACATGATCGACAACGCCGTTTACCATTATCGGTACATACGCCGATATAAAGTTCTTACCTAATATTTTAGTTCGTCCGGCATAAGAGTTTTTAGACGAAACGGCATCATAGGCAGCGCCTTTTTCCAAATAAGAACCTACGGCTCTGCTTCCATCGGTATTTTTTATTGTTGTCATAATCCGTTTAAATTCACCGTTTTCGGCGGCAAAAATAGTAACTTCAATTCCGAGCTTTTGTGCCAGCGTGTCGACCGCACTCGGATCAACGGGTTTTTCACTGCCATATAAAACGCCGTTTACCGCTTTTAAATCTCCGTATAAAGTATGAAGATATTCCGCCCCCATGTCGAGAGATGATTGAAGCTGTTTTGTTACCGTGTCATGAACCGCCGTGTGGGCAGTAGAATCAACGGTATAAACACTTAACGGTAAAATGACTGCAATAAAAACTACGAACGAACACAAAAAAATTCCGCCGATTTTAAAGGCCAAACTCAACCGTGTCGTATTTGTGAACGATGAAACAGTGCCTTTTTTCATCATTATACTCCTCTTTCTGCTGTTACTTGTACGGTCGAAGAGATGTTAAGCTGTTGCGTATAGCAACTGTCTGTCTAACATTCGCTTGACCTTTCCTCATAATATCATAAAAACTACTCGTTCGCAATCTAAACTGTTACAAGATAAGAAATTAAATCTTTCTTCCATAATATCCGCCGGAACACATCATCAACGGGCAGATTAGGCCTATCTTAACTAAAATTGAGGTAACCGCTTAAATTGATTAAGGAATACCGGCGATATGTGTGGTCTCTGTATACGCCGCAGCATAATAAGGAATGCTTTTTGAACTGCGGTTGCCTTTTTTAAAAAAAATGCGTGAAATTTTTAAAAATTTCACGCATAAGATTGAGATTTTTAAAAACTCTTCATGAATTTTTTAATACGGTTCGCCGTTTGCTTTGGGAGCAGCAGAGTTCTTACTAAACAGCACGAGGGCTATCAGCGTAACAAGATAAGGGAATATCTTGAGCCACACCGGCGGTATGCCGCTTAAAGCAGGGATAACCTGCGAAACGTTCGCAACGGTGCGGGCAAACCCGAAGAAGAAGGTTGCACCCAAAATACCGAACGGCTTCCATTGACCGAAGATTAAAGCGGCGATAGCCAAGAACCCGAGGCCGTCTACGCTGCCGTTAAATTCGCCTGAATAGGTTACGAGGATAATGGCGCCGCCCAATGCAGAAAGCGCACCGCTCGCACATACCGCAAAGTATCGCATTCGGTGTACATTGATACCGGCGCTCGCAACGGCGGACGGATGCTCTCCGCAGGCACGCAGCCGTAACCCGAACGAGGTCTTATACAGCAGTATCCACGATAAAATCAATATCGCCAATACCAGCCACGTACTCCAGTATGCCTGTGAAAAGAAAAGCGGTCCCAATACGGGGATTTTTGAAAGCCCGGGGACGTCCTGCCGGATAATACTTGCGACACGCACGTTGCCTGATCCCGTTACGGTACGGGCAATATAAATCGTCAATGCGGCGGCAAGCATATTGATAGCGGTACCGCTGATAACCTGATCCGCTTTCAGCGTAATTGATGCAAAAGCATGCAGTAGTGAAAACAAAATACCGGCAATAACGGCAACTACTAATCCGATCGGAATAACTATTCCTGCCGGAACGGAGTGCTGCAGCAAATTAATCACAACCGCTGCGGAAAAACTGCCGATCAGCATAAGTCCTTCAAGACCGAGGTTCGTAACACCGCTCCGTTCGCTGTATAGTCCACCCAGAGAAGTAATCAAAAGAGGAATAGTGTATGCAATTACATAGGGAAAAATTAAGGTTAAAATATGCCACATACGTTATACCTCCTCCGCAGCAAGCCCTGCCGTTTGGCGTGTGCGTATTTTTTTGGAAATCATTCCCCAAAATCGTTTAAAGAGCAAACTGGTTGCGGTAAAGTAGATGATAACCGCAATGATAGTATCCGCAATTTCCGGCGGAACGATAGTGTTCGCGCTCATAAAGCCTTTGCCGACGTGCAGCACGCCGAAGAAAATCGAACTGAGCGCAACGCCGACCGGAGTACCGGCACCAAGTAAAGAAACAGCGATACCGTCAAACCCTTGCGAGGGCATTACGCCGATCTGCATATTCAGCGCATAGCCGGTGTAGTAGGTGAGTCCGGCTAAGCCCGACAGCGCTCCCGCAATCATCATCGAAATAACGATATTCCGGTTTACTTTAATTCCCGCATACTCCGCACAGTTGCGGTTATAACCGACCGCTTTTAATTCAAAGCCGAGGGTTGTTTTGTCCAAGATAATTTTAAGGAGAATCATCGCAAGGATACCGAGAAAGATACCGTAGTTGACGTATTCGCTGCTGAACAAGTTAGTAAGCCATGGAGTACGAAGCGAGCAGGTGACGGCAATGGATTTACTTTCCGTTTCCAGATATTCCGCTTTTAAGTAGCCCGGTACGATATAAAAGACCAGCCAATAAGCAATCCAGTTCATCATAATGGTAGAAACAACTTCGTGTACATTGAATAGCGCCTTTAATAAGCCGGGAACGACGCCCCAAAGCGCACCGCCTGCGATACCGATAAGAATCAGTACAATGAAAAAGATCGGCCGCGGCATAGATGTCGCCGATAAGGCAAACATACTGCCGAGCAATCCGCCGATCAGCATCTGCCCCGAACCTCCGATATTGAAGAGGCCGGTTTTAAATGCAAAAGACACGGAAAGGCCGACCAATAAGAGCGTCGTTGCCGTTGCAAGCGTATTTCCGATGCGTTCAATATTCATAAGTCCGCCGCGGAAAAGGTAAGAAAAAGCGGTAAACGGATTTTCTCCGATACAAATAATCAAAACAGCTCCGGCAATTAAACCGAGCAATACGGCGGAAAGACTGATTACAAGGGTATTATCCGAAAGCGAAGTGTGTCTTTTTATCATCACTGTTGGCCTCCATGTTTGCGCGTATCTCCGGCCATCATCAATCCCACTTCCTCGACCGTCGTTTCTTCAGGGCGGACAATACCGGTTAATGCGCCGCGGTGCATAACGGCAATACGATCCGATAAGTTGAAGATTTCGTCCAACTCAAAAGAGATGAGCAATACGGCTCGCCCTCTGTCACGGTGCTTTACCAATTCTTTATGGATTGCCTCGATAGCGCCGACATCCAGCCCACGGGTAGGCTGTACGGCAATAAGCAGTTCCGGATCAAGGGCAATTTCGCGGCCGAGGATAGCCTTTTGTTGATTCCCGCCGCTCAAGTTCCGTGCAGCCGAGTAAACCCCTTCGCCGGAGCGAACATCGAACTGCTTGGTAATATCACCTGCAAATGTGAACATCCGGTTTTTATGCAGGAACCCATGTTTTTGAAAAGGCTCTTTATAGTATGATTTGATAATCGTATTTTCGGCAATCGTATACTGCATAACCAAACCGTGTTTTTGGCGGTCTTCGGGCACCAATCCCATACCCGATTCATTGCGTTCGCGGATAGAGGTCTTTGTGATATCCTTACCGCTCAGCAGGACGGTTCCTTCCGCAATCAGCATTAATCCCGAAAGCGCATGGACAAGCTCACTCTGCCCATTCCCGTCAACCCCGGCAATACCGACGATTTCGCCTTTGTGCACTTGCAGTGAAAAGTCATTGACGGCAGGTACTTTTTTTGCACCGATAACTTTGAGGTGTTGTATATCGAGTACGACTTCGCCGGGTTGCGCGGGAGCTTTTTGTACTTTAAATTCAACCGGACGCCCGACCATCTTTGCCGCCATCTCATTTTTGGAAGTAGTTGCAACATCTATCACGTCAATGAATTTTCCTCTCCGTATGATGGTGCAGCGATCCGCAACGTCTTTAATTTCCTGTAATTTATGGGTGATGAGGATAATGGATTTCCCTTCTTTTACCAGATTCCTCATTATTTGGATGAGTTCTTCGATTTCCTGCGGCGTTAAAACGGCGGTCGGTTCGTCAAAGATGAGCACTTCCGCATCGCGGTACAACATTTTTAAAATCTCCACGCGCTGCTGCATACCGACTGTTATATCCATAATGCGTGCATTCGGATCGATTTGTAATCCGTAACGGATGCTCAGATCTTTAATCTTTTTTTCGGCCTTATGCAAGTCGAGAAAAAAGCCGCCTTCTTTTCCGAGGATAATATTTTCGGTAACGGTAAAGTTATGCACCAGCTGGAAATGCTGATGTACCATACCGATACCGAGTTCATTGGCATCATTCGGGTTGTTGATAACCACCGGCTTACCGTTTACGAGGATTTCTCCCGCATCGGGATGGTATAAACCGAATAAGATACTCATAAGCGTGGATTTACCTGCGCCGTTTTCTCCGAGAATTGCGTGAATTTCCCCTTTTTTCACCTGCAATGTTATATCATCATTTGCAACAATACCGGGGAATTCTTTGCGGATATGGCGCATTTCGATAGCATATTGTTCAGACAGATCTGGCCTTCCTTTATTTACACTGTAAACTTTTATCTAATTAATGACTAAAGAAAAATCCGAGGAGTACGCATTCATACATCCTCGGATTACAAAATTGCTTATCGATTAACGGAATAAATCGCCCTGCTTGTCGGCAACAACGATAGATCCCGATTTGATCTGCTGATAAATTTCATCTACTTTCTTTTGGACATCATCGGAAAGGTTGGGGTTTTCGAGAGGAATACCAACCGCGTCTTCTTTTGCAGTGAGTAATAAAGAGCGTCCGCCCTTGAAAGTGCCGTCAAGCGCTTCTTTAACCATATCAAACGCTGCACGGTCGATATACTTCATTGCAGAAGTTAAAACAGCCGATTTGCCGTCGGGGAGCAAACCTTCGTTATACTGATTAACGTCAACGCCGACGACCCATACGTCTTTTCCGACCTGGCGGCGCGCTTTTGTTTCGTTGATTACGCCGACACCGACGCCGCCCGCCGCTGCATGGATACAGGTAACACCTCGGTCAAACATGGAAGCTGCGATCTGCTGGCCTGCTGCAATGTCGCTAAACGTTCCCTGATAAATAAAGTCTTCCGGATGCATTTCGATCTTGGTGCCGAAATTCTTGTTTGCATACATAATGCCCTGCTGCCATCCCCAATTGAATTTCTGAACGGCAGGAATTTCCATACCGCCGATAAAGCCGAAGCGTCCTTCCTGCAGTTGAAGCGCTGCGGCAAGTCCTGCGGCAAAGCCTGCTTCTTGTTCTGCAAAGAGAATACCGATGGTGTTCGGTCCGTTTTGAGCATCATGCGAATCGGCAGGATGAGCATTACCGTCGATGAGAACGAGTTTTGCATCGGGATATTTCGTCTGCGTCTTAAAAATTGCCGTTTCAAACTTGAACCCCGGGCAAATGATGAGTTTATACCCTGAGTCATACAGATTGGAAATTTCTTTTACATAGTCCGCTTCGGTTGTTCCGACCGGCTTTAAGTATTTAACTTCAACACCGAGTTCTTTTTCTGCGCGGACAATGCCTTCCCATGTTCCCTGATTGAATGATTTATCATCAATCGTTCCCGCATCGGTAACCATACCGACTTTCATAGCTTTTTTAGCCGTCCCTTCGCTCTTTGTACATGAGCAAATGAGAAACACACTTAATGCCAGTCCGGCTGTTCCCAGTACCGTTTTTAAGCTTATTTTTCGCATATTTGCGCCTCCTCAAATAAGTTTAACAAGTATACCTCAATAGAAATGCCGTGTCAAATCGTTAATATAATGAAGGTAAACGCATCAGACTGTTAGGAGTTATCCCCCGCAAAATAACGAGGCTGTATCAGCAGAGTAACGTCAAGGAATTGACCTCCGTGTCAATTCCTTGACTGCCAGTTTTGCAAGCAAAACTGGCTTCTGAGCAGTACCACTGCCATCCTTGGCAGTTCTGAACGCGGTTCAAATGGTCTCACAGCCTCGTTATTTTGCGCTATGGTTTTAACTACCTGATGCGTTTACCCATTTACCGGAAAAATTTCGCATAAAAAGACAGCAGCTGCCTAGAAAGAATATGTATAATGCGAAAGCCCTGATACATTACTACAGTTGGAACGAATCAACTTCCCGTACGACATCTTGGATAGCTTGGGCATTTTTTTGAGTAACTTCGTGGACGGTTTGGATTGCTTTGTTGATGTTCAATACATCACCGGTCATTTCGCTCATTTTCTCTGTCAGCGCTGCGGTTAGGGTATTGAGAGTCTTCATTTCCTCCGCAGTATGATGGCCGTTATTTGCCATTTCTTCCGACTTAGTTTTTATGTCATGTGTTATACCGTTTATATCCGTAATAGCTGCGATAATTTTTTCACTTCCGGTTTCCTGCTGCTGCATTGCCTCCAAAATACGAATTTCCTGTTCGGAAATTTTACTTACCAATGTATACACTTGTTCAAACGTTTTTTCGGTCGTATTTTCGGCATCGGTTAACTTTTGGATAATTTGTAAAGATTCTTTAATAACCGCTGCAATCTTCTTTCCTTGCATGCTTGATTCTTCCGCAAGTTTTCGAATCTCATCGGCAACAACAGCAAAACCTTTACCCGATTCACCGGCATGCGCCGCTTCTATCGCGGCGTTCATCGCCAAAAGATTGGTTTGGCTTGCCACATTTTGAATAACTTCACC
>CAJPTT010000042.1 GCA_905373565.1 uncultured Treponema sp.
ATCTGGCGCTCTACCACTGAACTACACCCACCGCGAATACAGGCGATGATGCCAGATAACCTAAAAAAAGTCAAGTAGCGTTTTGTTTGCAAAGGGCAATGGAATTTTGATAAAATCATCACATTTCCGGTAAACCTAAGTTCCTTAAAACAAACCTCTTCATATTTTCTTCCGTTTGCCGATATTGAGTAGAGAGGTTCTTATGATTAGAGGTTGGTACACTGCGGCAAGCGGCATGAACGCTCAGCAAAAACAGTTGGACGTCATCGCTCAGAATTTAGCAAATGCCGATACGACAAGCTATAAACGGGACGTTGCGACCCATAAAAATTTTCCCGAATTACTGATACGGCGTTTGAATGATGACGGCGTTGTTAAAAATCCCTTCGGTTCTTCCGATGTTGCGCCTATTATCGGAAAGCTCGGGCTTGGGGTGGAGCTGAATGAAATCTTTACCGAGTTTGAGCAGGGTTCCTTAAAGCAGACCAATGCCGCCTCCGATCTCGCGCTTGAAGGCAAGGGTTTTTTCTGTGTAGAAACCCCTTACGGTGAACGGTATACCCGCAACGGGAACTTTACCGTCGGCGTCGAAGGCTATTTGATGACCAAAGAAGGTTATCCCGTCCTTGGAGAAAACGGCCGTATCTTTTTACAGGATAAAGAATACAAAGTGAATCAAAACGGGGAGGTTCATGCGCGGCCGATGACCGAACCTGATTCGGATGCGACGCTTACCGACCGGCTTAAAATCGTTACCTTTGAAAATGACCGGTATCTGAAAAAGCATGGTTCCAGTTTTTATCTTGATACACCCGTGTCAGGGCCTGCTATCGCTGCGGAGGGCGGCGACCGTCCCGTTGTGGTGCAGGGCTTTGTCGAAGCTTCCAATATTAAGGTAGTCAACGAGATGGTACGCATGATCGAGGTGAACCGTGCGTATGAGGCAAATCAAAAGACAATTCAATCCGAAGATACGATGATGAGTAAACTTTGGAACGAAGTCGCTAAGGTAAGATAGAAGAGTAGGGATATATCGGAATAGCGATTAATCGGTATTCCTCAATGGTCTTAAAAGCAGGAGAATAAGATGGTAAGAAGTTTATGGACAGCCGCAACCGGCATGAACAGTCAGCAAGCAAATATCGATACTGTTGCAAACAACCTTGCAAACGTGAATACCAGCGGTTTTAAAAAGCAGCGGGCGGAGTTTGAAGACCTGCTGTACCAGACCATTCGGGCAGCGGGAACGCCTGCAACCGAAGATACGATTACACCTGTCGGCGTGGAGATGGGGCACGGTGCAAAGCTCGCCGCAACGCAGCGGAATTTTGAACAAGGCTCGCTGCAGCAAACAGGCGTTTCTACCGATGTGGCTATTGCAGGAGAGGGATTTTTCCGTGTGCTGCAATATGACGGCACCTATGCATATACACGGGACGGTTCCTTTAAAATCGATGCCGATCGGCAGTTGGTAACCTCGAACGGACTGCGCTGTTTGCCGGAAATTATTTTCCCGGAAAACTATCTTCCGCACACAATCGCAATCAGTCAAGACGGCCGGGTGTCGGTACGGGTAGGGGAGCAGGATGATCCGGTAGAAGTAGGTCAGATTGAGCTGTACCGCTTCCAGAATCCGGTCGGGCTTTCCGCTCAAGGAAGCAATTTGTTCCGGCAAACTCCGGCATCGGGTCAGGCCATCGCAGGGCGCCCCGGCTTTAACGGATTCGGCAAAACAGAGCATAAATTTCTGGAAATGTCGAACGTTTCTACCGTCAGCGAAATGGTCAACATGATTGTCGCACAGCGTGCTTATGAATTTAACTCAAAAGCCATCCAAACCAGCGATAATATGCTCGGCACCGCAGTCGGCTTAAAGCGGTAGTATTCCTTTTATGCGAAATTTTTCTGAAATTTCGCATATTTTTTATTGTAGAAAACGGGCAACCGCATCAGACCGAGTAAATAAAAATCGCAGAATAATAGAGGTTGGGCAAGCATTTGAACCGCGAGGTTCAACTCTGGTTGAACAGCCTCTATTATTCTGCGGGCTGTCAAAAAAACAGTCTGGTGCGGTTGCCCTGATTGAAAGGAGCGGATTTGATGATTGAATCGGTAAAGCAGAATACCTATACGGTACAGCAGCAGTCGGTAGCACGGGATACTTCTCACACAAAAGGATCTCGTCCGGCGAACAAACATGCTGCAAAAAATACGCAGAGCTTTTCTCAGCTGCTCGATTCTTTAAAAACCGAATCCGCTCGTTTTTCTACAGCGCAAAAAGCCGCGCATCCGAATCTCTCGACGCGGCTGCCGGGTGAGTATCTAAGCTCATTTGAAATCGTTAATCCTACCGATGCAGATCGTTCGGCTCAACCTAAGGGTATGGGCGCCGTTTCTGTGGCACAGCACTCCGGTGCAAAGGCCACTATCGATAAAACCTCCGAACTGTATCAGCAAGCCCTTGAGCTTGAATCCTACTTTGTCAAAATCATGCTCGATTCCATGCGGAGTACACTCGGCAAAACCAGCCTGACCGGAAAAGACAGCTTTGCCGGTAAAATGTACGATGACATGATGTACGAAGAGCTTTCCCGCACGATGACTAAAAATGCAGGACTTGGCCTTGCCGATCAAATATACTTACAGCTTAATCAGCAAGGGTAACGAAGCGCTAACATTTTCGATCTTTCTTATTCGTGCACAGGGGATAATGCATTGATGTTCTGCGCCGAGGTATGCTGATTAAAAAGCTCAATAACGGCGTCTAAAATAATATCTGCTGCTTCCGTTTTAAGTAGTTGAGGATATTCATGCGTGTTACCCTGCGCATCGATAATCGTGATGATATTAGTATCAGTAGCAAATCCTGCCCCGGCTCTTGTAACATCATTGGCAACGATAAAATCAAAGTTCTTCTTTCTGATTTTTTGTACGGCGTGTTCCGTTACGTTGTCCGTTTCCGCGGCAAAGCCCACTAAGATTGTATCACCCTTCATTTTTCCAAGTTCATATGCAATGTCTTGAGTCCGTTCCAAATCAATATATAAATCACTATCGCTCTTTTTTATTTTGATATCAGAATATTGTTTTGGTTTGTAGTCGGCAACTGCGGCGCTTTGGATAACCGCATCATGATCGGGAAATGCTTCCATAACCGCTTGATACATTTGCGCAGCGGTTTCCACACGCACGATTGTGCGAACTCCTGCAGGAGCCTCCAGAACCGTCGGACCGGATATCAGCGTAACCACCGCTCCCCGTTTAGCAGCCTGAGCTGCAACCGCATATCCCATTTTACCCGATGAGCGGTTGGTAATGTAGCGGACAGGATCGATCGGCTCCCTCGTCGGGCCTGCCGTTATGAGAATCTTTTTTCCTATTAAGTCCTGCGGTACGGCATTGGATGTGGAAGACAGCGTTTTCTGATCGGTAATTTTCGGAAATGCTGTTTCTTTCATTTGGCTATGCGGATTCTGTTTCTGCTCTGCTAGAAAAGCCTCGACCGATTCTACAATCGTATCGACATCCGCTAATTTCCCTTCTCCCTCATCGCCGCAGGCAAGCATACCGCATACCGGCTCTATAAACGGATACCCCAGCGTTTTAAGCTTACGGATATTTTCCTGTACGATGGGGTTACGGTACATCCCGGTATTCATTGCCGGAGCGAACATTACCGGAGACCTGCTTGCCATCACCGTTGTTGTCAGCATATCATCTGCAATCCCGGATGCAATTTTTCCGATAACGTTTGCGGTAGCAGGTACGATGACCATCAAATCGGCTTTTTTTGCCAATGAAATATGCTCAATCTCCCACGTTTTAGGTTCGGCAAACATATCAGAAATGACAAAATGATTACTGAGCGTTTGAAACGTGAGCGGGGCAACGAATTTACAGGCAGCTTTTGTCATCATGACATGCACCGAAGCGCCCAGCTTGCGCAGTTTACTCACCACATCGCATGCCTTATATGCGGCAATCCCGCCTGTTACACCGATGATGATTGTTTTATTTTGCAGCATAGTATTCAGTTTATCAGTTTTTGTTGTTTATCGGTAGAGCTTGGAAACTGTAAAATCTATTTTTTGATTGACTTTCAAAAGAAAGTATAGATGATATTGATGCAGATACCTCAAATACATGGGTAACGGAGACTGTATAAGAAAATTACAAAAATATGAGCGCACATTATGGACTTCGGTGTATTTACAGACAACGGTTTTTATACTAGTATGATAAATACATGGGTAACGGAGACTGTATAAGAAAATTACAAAAATATGAGCGCACATTATGGACTTCGGTGTATTTACAGACAACGGTTTTTATACTAGTATGATGCCTTATGTATAAAAGAGGAGCGCTATGATTCTGTTAATTGATGTCGGAAATACGAATATTGTGTTCGGTATTTCCGACGGGGAAAAAATCGTAAATACACTGCGGACGGAAACGGTCAAAAAAGCGGATTTTGATTATGTACCGGTACTGCAGGATTTATTGTGCCGGAAAGAAAAAATCGGAAAAGCCGACGGCGTAATGGTGTCTTCTGTGGTGCCGGAAGTTACCGAAAAATTGGAAAAAGCGGTTTTTACTATCTACGGCATACGTGCCGTATCGGCGGATTCTGCCGCTCAGCACAGTCTTGTCATTGATATCGATTCGCCTGATAAGCTGGGGATGGATTTAAAAGCGGATGCTGCCGCCGTATTGAAAAAATATCCGTGTCCGCAGCTGATATTCGATTTGGGGACGGCTACAACCTGTTCGGTGCTGAACGAACAGGGGCACTATATCGGCGGAGCGATTATGCCGGGCTTAAAGATTTCTTTGGAAGCTTTAGCCTCCTCCGCTTCACAGCTGCCGATGATCGATTATTCAATTCCTATTAAAGAGTACATCGGTAAAAACACACAGGATGCAATGCGGGTTGGTATGCTGTTCGGTCATGCGCTGATGCTGGAAGGATTTGCGCGCGAAATTCAAAAACAATTTACCAAACCGCTGCATATTACACTGACCGGCGGGCTGTCGCATATCATCAAAAAGCACATGACATTGGAATGCGTATGCGATCCGTGTTTAACGCTGGAAGGGCTGTTATATTTATATCAAGGTGTAACTTCGCACATTAAGGAGGAATGAAAATGGGAAATTATAGGAAACAGCTGAATAAGGAAGCGGCGTTGACCGTTGGGCTGTATGTTTTCTATTTTGTATGGTGGTATTTTTTTGCGTATTATTTCGGCGAGCAAGAGGTAAGTTCATACCGGTATATTTTAGGCTTACCTGAATGGTTTTTTTATTCGTGCGTTTTGGGGCTGGTTGTCATCAACATTGCGGTTTTTGTAGTCGTAAAATGTTTTTTTCGAGATATACCGCTGGATGAATGGGGAAATGAACGAAACGAGGAGGGAAAAAAATGCTGATTGCCGTACCGATTATCTTGTATCTTATTTTAATGCTTTTTATCGCATTTCAGGTGAATAAAAAAAAGCGGCTTACTGCCGATTTTGCGGAAGAATACTATATCGGAAGCCGCGATATGGGCGGTGTCGTGCTTGCAATGACCTTAATCGCTACCTACGTCGGGGCGAGTTCTTTTATCGGCGGGCCGGGCGTTGCCTATAGACTCGGACTCGGCTGGGTACTGCTTGCCTGTATACAAGTTCCGACTGCTTTTTTCACGCTTGGTATTTTAGGAAAAAAGCTGGCAATTTTATCGCGGAAGCTGAATGCGGTAACGCTTTTGGATATTCTGCGCGCTCGGTATCAAAGTGATGCAGTTGTCATTTTGAGCGCATGTATGCTGCTGATTTTTTTTACCGGCGGTATTGTCGCTCAGTTTGTCGGCGGGGCGCGGCTTTTTGAAAGCGTAACAGGAGCACCGTACATTGTCGGGCTTTCGATATTTGCTGTTGTTGTTATCACCTATACTACAATCGGAGGCTTTCGGGCCGTTGCGCTGACAGATGCTATCCAAAGCTTTGTGATGCTGCTTGCAACTTTCATTTTGTTCTTTGTTATTCTGAAAAAAGGAAACGGTATGGAATCGATTATGCGCACTATTGCGGAACGGAATCCCGATTTACTCCGGCCTGATTCCGGCGGGAACATTGCCAAGCCGTTTATTTTGTCATTCTGGGTGCTGGTCGGCGTCGGTATTTTAGGCCTGCCGGCTACGACGGTGCGGTGTATGGGTTTTAAAAACACGAAGGCTATGCACCGTGCGATGGTAATCGGTACGTCCGTTGTCGGGATATTGATGCTGGGAATGCACTTGGTCGGGGTGATGGGGGCAGCTGTAGAGCCTGGTGTTGAGGTCGGCGATAAGATAATTCCGATTTTAGCTCTAAAGCATCTACACCCGCTGTTAGCAGGTATCTTTATCGGCGGGCCGCTCGCTGCGATTATGTCAACGGTTGACTCGCTGCTGATTATCAGCTCATCTACCATTATAAAAGACCTCTATCTGCACTATATTGAAAAAGATGCCGCGGAAGAAAAGGTGAAAAAGCTTTCCACATACTGCTCGCTTGGATTCGGAATACTCGTGTTTTTACTGGCAATGCGTCCGCCTGAGCTGCTCGTGTGGATTAACCTCTTTGCACTTGCCGGACAGGAAACGCTCTTTTTTGCGCCTATCCTGTTGGGACTGTATTGGAAAAAAGCGAATGCGATGGGCGCTGTTGTTTCTATGCTGGCCGGTACCGGTTCGTATCTCTATATTACTATTATGAAAACACCGATCTTCGGGATGCACCCTGTTGTTCCCGCCTTGGTGATTGCTCTGATTACTTTTTATTTCGGAACGAAATTCGGCAAAGAACCGAAGCAGGAAACGTTGGATGTTTTTTTTGGGGACTAGCCCCCATTAACAGATGCAGGGAGATTTCTAAGAAGTTTAAGGACGCAGACAAAGGTTCTCAAAGTTGTGCATTACAGCCCCACCACCGCTTATTCCGCTGTATTAGCGCCTACCGTTTCGGTGTAAACCTCTTTGTTAAGCACTTCCAGTGAAAGCTTTGTTCCTTCCGGCACGGTGTATGGTACGGAACATGCGCCGCCCGGATGCCGGAATGAGGTAAGGAGATCCTTATCCCCGTTGGGATACGCCGCATAGAGCGAAACGGTAAAGGGGTAGGGAAACTCTGCTAATGTTGCTTTGAGGATACCGGACACCATGCCGTTTGCCGACTCCGGCAGGGAAACGGTCAGTGTTACCGGAGAAAATACCGGAACTTCGTTCTGTGCTGCGGTGCTTTGCCGTTGTACGGTAATATCCGTTCCCGTGGCGCTGCCTGCTGTAAAAGCAAAGGTTACCGCAGCTCTCTGCATTACCTGATAGATTTTTTTTAGATCGGCGCCGGCCATATCGGGAACTTGGGTCGTTTCCGCTTGCGTTCCCTTGCTTACCACAAAGGTCAGCTCCATATTATTCGAAATCGGTGTTCCCGCTGCGGGTTCCTGCTCAAGGATGGTTCCTGCAGGTTCGGCGCTGTATTGCGTCAAATACGGCTGTTTAATCCGGATGTATTGACGGCTGCCGGAGGTAAACAGCTCCCGTATCCGATTTTGCACATCTTCGATGTTCTCTCCGATATAGTTCTGGACCGTATCGATAACAGTCCCTTGACTTACCACCAGCTCGATCCGCTTACCTCCTTTGACGATAGCTCCCGGGCTGGGATCCTGTTCGAGGATAAGCCCTTTTTCGTCCGCTTTTTGAGAATAGCGGAGCTGAATGCGCGGATAGAGTTCACGCGCCTGCAAATCGAGCAGCGCTTCGGGTAAATCTTTACCGACAACATTCGGCACCATCACCTGTTCGGCACTTTTTAACGAAATAAAAAAGACCAGCGTCGAAACCGCAACAAAAACGATGAGCATCACCAACGATGTAATAACAATTGTTTTTCCGTTTCCGCTGATATCATCACCTACACTCATACTTAATCCTTATAGGTATCTCTAAAAATTGCAGTTTTTAGAGGTTCTCGATTATGTTTCCGGAAGAGACCGGAGCGTTGTTCCGATAAAGCCGGCCGCCCCGTTTAAAAAATCCTTCCATGGCATTGCTTTTTTTGTTTCCTTCTGGAGTATCTGTACCGCTAAAATACCCTTTCCCGTTTGTACCAATACACCTTCCCGTTTATCAATGCCGAGTACCAGTCCCGGAGTTTCGGGAGATTCCGCCGCTGCGGTTCCCGTATACGGATGAGCCTGTATAATAGAAAGTTTTGAACCCATCCAATAGGTAAAGGTTCCCGGCCACGGTGTATAGGCGCGTATTTTCCGGTCTATTGCGACAGCATCGTCTTGCCAGCACAGTAATCCGCTGTCTTTTTCCAACAGCGTACAATAGGTTGCCGCTGCATGATTTTGCGGCGTTGCGGTGACGGAACCCGTTTCTACCGTTTTAAGCGCTTGCACGATGAGTGAAGCGCCGAGCTCTGCACAGCGGGTTAAGAGCGTTTCGGTAGTATCGGACGGTTCAACCGGCAGCTCTTTTTGAATGATGATGTCGCCCGCATCCATTTCCTGCGCCATATACTGAACGGTTACACCGGTTGTGCTATCTCCTGCAAGGATTGCTGCGGGTACCGGACTCGGCCCTCGCCAGCGGGGCAGCAGGGACGGATGAATATTGAGCGCACCGTGCGGAAATAAAGCTAACGTCTTCGGGCCGAAAATCTTTCCATATGCAAAACATACCATTATATCCGGCCGGAGCGCCGCTACGGCTTCACGGAAGTTTGTGTTTAATTTCTCCGGTGTAAAGACCGGTACCTCTTGAGCGATGATGCCGCGTTCTTTTAGTTCGGCAACCGCCTGCGCTATCGCAGCGTCCGCATATTTTTTACCGCGTCCGACACGGGCGGGCGGAGCCGTTAACACGCCGGCAAGAGGATAGGTCTTTGCTATTGCTTGCAAGGCCGGGATTGCGCACTCAGGGGTTCCGGCAAAAAAAACGTTCATTATGCACGCGCCCGCTTTTTTGCTTCACGCTGTTTTTTGCGTTCTTGCTGTTGAGTGAACTTTGCAATGAGGTTATCTCGTTCTTTTTCGGATAACCGATCGATAAAAAGGACTCCTTCAAGATGGTCATACTCATGCTGGATAACCCGCGCGAGTAAACCGGTCGCTTCTATCGTCCTGCGCCGTCCATTCATATCCTGATATTGCACGGTAACGGCTTCGGGGCGGACAACGTCCGCATACATTTTAGGGATGCTTAAACAACCTTCTTCATAGCTGCATTGCTTTTCCGAAGTGCCGACAATGAGCGGATTAATGAATACCCGTTCAATGCCGTCATCGATTTTTACGATAAAAAGTCTTACATTTTTTCCTATTTGAGGCGCCGCCAAACCGATACCTTTATCCTCATCCATCGTTATAAACATTTCCCGTATCAGTTCATGCAAGGCTCTATCAATATGTTCTACCGGCTTTGAGGGCTGCCGGAGCGTTTCTTCACCTAAATACAGTACCTTCATCGCGCATCATAGTACAAAATTTATGCCGTGCGGTCAATGTATTTATTCGTGTGGAGACTTTAATACCCGCCGTTTTCGGCAACGCTCTGCATCGAGGTTGTTGATTTTAGGAAAAAGGTAATAGCATCAGACACCATTATTCTGCGGGAATATTCAAAAAATATCTGATGTTATTACCCTGCCATATATCTCGCCGTAAGGCTTTTTCTTGTGGTATACTGCGCCTATGCTGATTGGAGAAATTCAAACGCCCGTGTCAAACTTGTATGGGGCGGGGAAAACAACTGTTGAACAACTGAGCCGGCTGGGGGTCTCGACGGTCGGTGATCTACTGCGGCTCTGGCCGCGCGCATGGGAAGACCGCAGCAGGTATAATACGCTCAGCGAATGGAATACATTTCATAAATTGAATGTTCCGGTGAGGGTTATGGATCAGCAATGGTTCGGCTACGGGCGTATGAAAACGCTCAAGTTGATTGTCTGCGATTCGGAAGGTGTTCGCGGCGAGCTCGCGTGCTTTAACCGCCCTTTTTTAGAGAAAGCATTTCCGGAAGGTACAAAGGCGCTGGTCTACGGAAGTTTTTCCGTTAAATACGGATCTATCCAATCGAGTTCGTTCGATATAGAACAATACGATACGGCGGAGCGCCGTGTTTTGCCGGTATATCCGCTGACGCAGGGATTAACACAGACAAAACTGCGCAAGCTCATCGAGCAGGCGCTCAATTCGTATGCGCGGGGAATCGATTCCGAGCTTCCCGCCGAGGTATTAAACAAATACGGCTACCCCGATAAAAGAACCGTGCTGTTTGCAATGCACCGCCCCGCTTCCATGCAAGAGGCGGAAAACGCCCGCACCGCGCTCATCTTTGAGGAGTTCTTCCTCTACGAAGCGGCTGTCGGTATGCGTGCGCTTGAGCGGCGCGGTGTACTGCCGCGTACGCCGGGGGCAAGCGGCAAAACAGCTATAGACAATCAGGACGCAAATACCGGCGGTGATGGAGGTAAGGGGGGGGAAGCAAGCGGTCAAGCAACAGAAGATGGGCAAGCAACAGCGGCACAGGCAGGTGCGGCTCAACCGACGACGGCACTGCAGTACGCATACAGCCCGCTGCAAAAGGAGCTGCTTGCACGTCTGCCGTTTACGCTTACCGCAGACCAGCAAGCCGTTACCGCAGAGATTAACGCCGACCTCGACGGAACGGCGCCTGCCGCCCGCCTTATTCAGGGTGATGTCGGTTCTGGAAAAACTCTTGTTGCGTTTTTAGCCTGCTTAAAAGTAATAGAGGGCGGCGGACAGGCGGCGCTGATG